>DAIDHE010000269.1 GCA_027459775.1 Planctomycetales bacterium
TGCGCCCTGGGCTATACCCTCTCAGTCCTGCGGACTGAAAAAGGGGCCCTGGCGCGATCGATTCGTTTTCACTCCAACGGAGTGAGAGGCTACAGCCCAGGGCGCAGCCCTGGGTTTACGCGGACGCGCGCCGCCTTTCACGAATGTGATCCAGGTGACCGACGCGGCGAAGCCGCGACCAAAAAGATGTCCACCGTCAGGACGACCCTCTCTGCCGCAAAAACCCCTTTCCCGCATGCGTCAGGCAGCGGTGCGATTCGCGATGCTGAACAAGATGCGCGCACGGCGCGGAGAAACTGCCAAGGTCAATTCTAGCTCTTGACCGTGCCAGAGCACTGGCGAGCGGACTTCGCCGAACGAGCCACTAACCACTAGCCGCTAGCCACGAAGAATGCGACGATGGTCTGGGCTATCGACCTTTGTCAGAGCCTCGCTTCGCAAGGCACGACCGAACGTGGCTGAAACCAGCTCGAGCCGGCCCCAAGCCAGGCTGCGCCGGCCCAGGATCTGGGACGGCCCAAAAGTGGGAGTCGATCATGGGTTTCCTGAGCCGGCTGGGTTCGTCGCGGTTCCCGTTCGAGCTCGCCACGCCGCTCTCGGCGACGGCGTGGCTCGTGCTGGCGGGCGTGCCGGTGGGGATCATCGCGCTTTATTTCCTCAAGCTGCGCAGGCGGCCGGTCACGGTCTCGAGCACCCTGCTCTGGCAGCGCAGCCTGGAAGACGTCCGCGTCAACAGCCTGTTTCAGCGGCTGAAGCGGAACCTGCTCTTGTTCCTTCAGCTCCTGGCGGTGCTGCTGGTCATGATCGCGCTTTTGGCCCCGCGAATCGCGGGCTCGGCGTCACAGGGCGAGCGGTTCGTGCTCTTGATCGACCAATCGGCGAGCATGTCCGCGACCGACGTCCCTCCCAGCCGCCTGGCCCAGGCCAAGGAGCTCGCGACCAAGGTCGTGCGCTCCATGGACGGCGACGACCTGGCGATGGTGATCGCGTTTTCCGACAAAGCCCGGGTGGTCTCGAACTACAGCGGCGACCGCCGCTTGCTCGAGGAACGAATCGCGGCGATCGAGCCGACCGAGACGAGCACCTCGCTGCGAGAAGCGCTCGAGGTCGCCGCGGGGCTCGCCAACCCGTCCAAGCAGATTGGCGAGGGGGTGGCGGCGGCGTCGGTGGTCACGCCCAAGCTTTTCATCTATACCGACGGCGGCTTCGCCGACGTCGAGGGCTTCAGCCTGGGCAATCTCGAGCCCGAGGTGATCGTCGTCGGCCCGCCCCCGCCCCGCTACTCCGGCCCGGTCGCGGAAAACAAGGACGACGCGGCCAAGACGGCCCGCTTCGCGTCAGACAACCTGGCGATCCTGGCTCTTGAGGCGCGGCAGGACGACAAGCCCGACGTGCATCAACTCTTCGGACGGGTGCGCAATTACCGCGGCGATCAAGCGGCGGTCGAGGCCGAGCTCTATCGCCACCCGGCCGACTCCGTGGGCGCCCAGGGGGCGCTCGTCGACGCCGTCGTGCTCGAGGTTCCCGCCCAGGGCGAGCAAGCGTTCAAGTTCGACCTGCCCGAAACCGGCCTGGCCGCCTACGAGGTCCGGCTCAAGGTCGACGACGCATTGGCGCTCGACAATCGGGCCTTCGCCGTCGTCGGCCCGTCGCGAAAAGCCCGCGTTCTCGCGGTCACCGAGGGCGACCGTTACCTGGCCGATGCGCTCAAGACCCCGGCGGCCCAATCGAGCGCGGACATTGCCGTGATCACGCCCGACCAGCTCGCGAGCGCGCCCGTGGTTCGCGAGCTCGGCGCGGGCCGATACGACCTGGTCATCCTCGACGGCGCACAGCCGAAAACGCACCCCGAGGCCAACACGCTCTATCTGGGCTCATTTCCGCCCGGTCCCGAGTACGCCAAGTTCAAGGACGTGACCCAGCCGATCATCCTTGATTGGGACATGAGCCACCCGCTCATGAAGTACTTGCGCGACCTGTCGCTCGTCTACGTCGCGCGGGGTCGTGCGATTGATTTGCCGCCGGGCGCTCGGGGCCTGATCGACGGCGACAAGGGTACGATGGCGTTCACGGTCGCGCGGGGGGGGTTCACCGACGCGGTCGTGACGTTCCCGCTCATGGACGGCCCTGGCCCCAACACCACGTGGTTTCGTTATATCAGCTTTCCGCTCTTCATCCTGAACGCGATCCAGGCCCTGGGCAATGTCGGCGAGGCCAACGGCGAGGCGGCGAGCGAGCCTGGGAAGCCGGTCTCGATCCACGCCGAGACGACGGCCGACTCGATCACCGTGACACCCCCCGGCGGCCTCGCCGAGCCAGTCGCGCGGTCGCCCCAGGGGGCGTTCGTCTATAACCACGCCGACCAGACCGGCCTCTATCTGGCGTCCTGGCCCCCCACGACGGTCCGCCCGTTCGCGGTGAACCTCTTGGATCCGCGCGAAAGCGACCTCGCCCCGCGCGGGCTCGTCCCCGCGGGCACGCCCGAATCGGCCGCCGAATCGTACACGATCAAGATCGGCTACAACCCCGTCGCCAGCACCCAAAAACCCCCGGACGTCCGCAAGGACGTCTGGAAAATCCTCGCCGTCGCCCTGCTGGGCGTCTTGCTCTTCGAGTGGTACGTCTATAATCGCCGCGTGTTTATTTGATGACATATAAAAACCGAACGCCGCCGTGATCGACCAATGTTGAACAAAAAGAAAAACGGAATGGACGATTGACGGACAGAGGATCCACGCGATAAGATTTGCGTCGATGGATGGCTGGGTTTGGTTCTTGCGAGAATGAGACAACGTGTCGCGGAACCCTCCCGGATTGGTTCGGGGCTACTGACTGGGCGATTGACGAATCGATTTTCTTCGCCTTCGTGGCGAGGTCTGCTCATTCGCGAGGTCCAAATGACGAGCAACTCGACCCCAGGCGACCGCCTCTCGCCTCTCGCCTCTCGCCTCTCGCCTCTCGCCTCTCGCCTCTCGCCTCTCGCCTCTCGCCTCTCGCCTCTCGCCTCTCGCCTCTCGCCTCTC
>DAIDHE010000292.1 GCA_027459775.1 Planctomycetales bacterium
AAAAACCCCGATCCCTCAATCTCCTATCCGTGTTCCCACCGTGGCCATCCGTGGCCAAAAAACCCCGATCCCGTTCTCTCTTCCCACGCTCATCTGATCCCTGTTCCGTCCGTGGCCGGGAATCGCCCCAATCTGGTTCCGTGGCTCAACGCCCCGGTCTCAACCCGTCTCTCCCCATCAATCTAATCCGTCTTCCCCTCGTGTTCCAACCGCGGCTTCCGAATCGCAACTCCGGAACGATCCGTGGCGTTTGACCCGACGACTTGAGCGAGTTACCATCACTGTCGACGGTCGCGCGGCGCTTGGGCCGCTCGAGCGCCCTTCGCTCTCGATTCCTCTCGCGCCCAAAAGGGGGACTCGCCATGCCGCTGTTCGAGGTGGAAACGACGTCACATATCATGATCGCCTGCGTCGCCGACGAAGAGTCCGCGCGGTCGTTCGCCCTCGCACACTATCCCAGCGAGGAAATCCTGCGGATCAGCCATCGGCCCCGGGACGCCTGGGTGATCTCCAAACGGCTGCTGGGCATCCACGTCGAGGAAGACCCCTGCGTGGTCGCCCGCGACTGCCTGGCCAAGGCCCAGGGCGACAAGCTCCACGCCATGCGGCTGTACATGCAAACCACGGGAACCGACCTCGACGGCGCACGCAAGGTGATCGAGTCCAATATGGTCCGCGGCTGGTGAGGAACGGGGCCGGACGAGCGCCCTTCGCCAGAAACCGCCGGGCTGGCCGCTCGCCCAATCCCGCTCGATCGGGTATCATGCACGCTCGATTTTCGACCGCCCCGACCACCCCGCGCTTGGGCTCTCCCCGACCGAGTCTCGCGCTATCGCTTGAGTTCTAGAGGAGGAGACATGCCTCGGGTCATCTCGCTGATCCTGGGCGGAGGCCGCGGAACCCGCCTGTACCCGCTCACCAAGTCCCGCAGCAAGCCGGCCGTCCCGATCGGCGGCAAGTACCGTCTGATCGACATCCCCGTTTCCAACTGCATTCATTCCGACTTGAACCGGATCTTCGTTCTGACTCAGTTCAACTCGGTGAGTCTGCACCGGCACATCAACAACACCTACAAGTTCGACACCTTCGGCGGCGGCTTCGTCGAGATCTTGGCCGCCCAGCAAACGATGGAGCACGAGTCCTGGTATCAGGGCACGGCCGACGCCGTGCGCCGCAATATCCCCTATTTCACCGAGCATCCCTACGATCTGGTCCTCATCCTCTCCGGCGACCAGCTCTACCGGATGAACTTCCAGGAGATGATCCGGACGCACCAAGAAAACAGGGCCGCCGTCACGATCGCGGCGCTCCCCGTGGCCGAACAGGAGGCGTCCGCCTGCGGGGTCATGCGGATCTCGACCGACGGGCGAGTGACCGACTTCGAAGAGAAACCCAAGACCCCCGAAAAACTCGCCCGGGTCCGCACCGACCCCGACTGGCTGGGACGGATGGGCTTGAGCGCCCAGGGCCGCCCCTACCTCGCGAGCATGGGTATTTATCTGTTCAACCGGGCGCTTCTGGTCGACCTCTTGCGCGAGAGCAAGGCCACCGATTTCGGCCACGAGCTCTTGCCCAAGACGATCACCCGGCACCGCGTGCAGGCGCATCTCTTTGACGGTTACTGGGAAGACATCGGCACGGTGGGCGCTTTTCACAAGGCCAATATCGACCTCACCCGCGAGCATCCGCCGTTCGATTTCGTGACCAAGGAGGGCCCGGTCTACACCCGGCCCCGGTTCTTGCAGTGCTCGCGGATCGCGGGCGCCACGGTGCGCGACAGCCTGCTCTGCGACGGCTGCGTGATCGGCCGGGGGACGGTCATCGAAAACTCCGTGATCGGCGTCCGCGCCAATATCGGCGAGAACGTCACGATCCGCGACACCTACATCATGGGCATCGACCTGCCCGAATACGAAGCCGAGCTGGCCGAAAACCGCCGGCTCGGCCGGCCGCCGTTCGGCATCGGATCGAACTCGGTCGTCGAACGCGCGATCATCGACAAGAACGCCCGCATCGGCCGCGACGTCCGCATTGTCAATAAACAAGCATGCGTCGATTCCGAGGAACACCCGACCCACGTGATCCGCGACGGCGTGGTCGTCATTCCCAAGGCGATCTCGGTCGCCGACGGAACCGTCATCTGACCGGCTCGCGCCCTGTCGCCGAGCCCGATCGAGGGGAGCCCTAGAGGCATGGCCGAGTGTGCGATCCAGGTTCAGAATCTGCGCAAGGAATACCCTGGTCGCTCGGGACCGGTCCATGCCGTGAATGGCATCGATCTGGAGATCCAGCGCGGGGAGTGTTTTGGGCTGCTGGGCCCCAACGGGGCTGGCAAGACGACGACGGTCGAGATCCTGGAGGGTCTGAATCGGCCGACGTCGGGGGCGGTCCAGGTGCTGGGGCTCGAATGGGGCGAGAGCGACCGTGCGATCCGCGAGCGGATCGGCGTGACGCTGCAAGAAACCCGCTTTCCCGACAAGGAGACCGTCCGCGAGATCGTCACCTTGTTCCGCTCGTTTTATTCGCGGGGGCTCGACCCCATGGAGGTCATCGCCCGGGTCGCGCTCGAGAGCAAGGCGACCGCCTTCGTCGAGCAGCTCTCGGGGGGCCAGCAACAGCGCCTGGCCGTGGCGATCGCGCTGGTCGGCGACCCCGAGATCGTGTTTCTGGACGAGCCCACCACGGGTCTCGACCCGCAATCGCGGCGGCAGCTCTGGGACGTCATTCGCGACTTCCGCGACCGCGGCCGAACGGTCGTCCTCACCACCCACTACATGGACGAGGCCGAGCGGCTCTGCGACCGGGTCGCGATCATCGACCACGGCCAGATCATCGCGCTGGGCTCGCCAGCCGAGCTGATCGCCCGGATGGGTGGCGAGCACATTGTCGAATTCGCACTTGATAGCGCTGACGGGAGCGCGACGCCGCCGACGGTCGAGTCGTTCCTGACGCTGGATTCGGTTCTGGCCGCTCGAACCGAGGCCGACGGCTTCGCGCTCACGGTGCAAGCGCCCCACCGCGCGATCCCGGCCTTGCTCGACGAGCTCGAGCGCGGGGGCCGGCCGCTGGCGCGGCTCACGACCCGCCACGTCAGTCTGGAAGACGTCTTCGTCGCCTTGACCGGCCGTCACCTGCGCGACGACGAGAACGCCCGCGATTCGCCGCCGCCCATGAAGGGCCGCCGCCGCTTCTGAACCGAACGCTCGAGCCCCACTGCCATGGGCTCGGTTCCCCGACCTGGAGCGCATGTTCGCCATGCTCGAATCGTCTCCCTTGTTTCAGCTCTACCTGGTGCGTCTGCGCGACTTTTATCGCCAGCCCGCCCGCGTGTTTTGGGTCTACGGCTTCCCGACGCTCATGGCGATCACGCTGGGGTTCGCCTTTCGCAACCGGCCGCCGGCTCCCATTCAGCTCGACCTGGTCTCGGCCCCGGGCTCGGGTGCGATCAAGGCAGCGTTCGACGCCCACAACACGCGGCTCCGCCAGTCGAGCTCGGCCGCGGACCCGATCGCGCTCACGCCCCCGATCGACGTCGCCCTCCGCGACCGCGACGTCGCGATGCGGCGGCTCAAGACCGGCAAGACGCCCCTCGTGCTCGAGCCCGGCCCCAACGATTCATGCTCATATCATTACGATCCCACTCGTCCCGAGGCGTCGCTGGCGCGGCAAACGGTCGACGACGTGCTTCAGGAAGCGGCCGGCCGCTCGAATCCCCGGCCCGTTCGCGACGTCCAGGTCACCGAGCCCGGATCACGCTATATCGACTTTCTGATCCCCGGCCTGATCGGTCTGAACTCGATGGGGGGCGGGCTCTGGGGCGTCGGGTTTCTGCTGGTGAATTTCCGGGTCGCCAAATTGCTCAAGCGGTTCGTCGCCACGCCGATGCCCAGGCGCGACTTCTTGCTGGCGCTCCTGGGAGCGCGCTTGACCTTCGTCTTGCCCGACCTGGCCGTGTTGCTCGCGCTCGGCGTCTGGATGTTCGGGATGCCGATCCGGGGCAGCCTGGCCCTGGTCGTCGCGCTCGAGATCACGGGTGCGCTCGCCTTCGCCGGCATCGGCCTTCTGGTCGCGTGCCGGGCGACCACCACCGAGGCCGTCAGCGGGCTCATGAACCTGGTCATGCTGCCGATGTGGCTCTTGTCCGGCGTCTTCTTTTCGTCCGAGCGGTTCCCGGAGGCGCTCCAGCCCGTGATCAAGGCCCTGCCCCTCACCCAACTCGTCGGCGGCCTGCGCTCGGTCATGCTCGAGGGGGCCGGCGTCGTGGACGTCGCGCCCGCCCTGGCGATTCTCGTCGCCTGGACCGTGGTCACGTTCACGCTCGCCCTGCGGTTCTTTCGCTGGAGCTAGGGCCGCCCGGAACCGCGGATGCTTGAGCACCGCCCGGGCGTCGGCGAGCCATCCTTCGCGTGCCGGGATCCGCGCCAGCGCGGGCACCGGCGTCTCGTCGATCAGATGCCCCAGGAACGTCGCCTTGGCCAGGATCTCAAGGTCCAGGAACCACGACCGCGATTGCAGCGGGATCATCGCGAGCGCCTCCCGACGATGAAGCTGGCAAGGCGAATGAAGGTCCAGAAGCGGCACCGCGAAGACGATCCGCCGCGGCCACGACCCCAGCCAGCGAACGGCCGAGTAGGCGCCACCGGCCGGCCGGCGGCCGATCACATGGTCCGAATGATCGATGGCCTCCAAGAGCGGCTCCAGGTGTGCCATGGTCCAGGTCTCGCGGGCGGTCGAGACCAGCACCAGGGGCAGCTCCGAATCGGCCAGAGCCCCGACGATCGCATCACCCATCGACGTAGACCCACTCATGAGTTTGAGAGCGACGGGCCGGCCCAGCGCCCCGACCAGCTCCGCGAGCCCTTGCCCGATCGCTTCCTGGCCGGGATCCCGGCCCACGAGCTGCACGACCAGCACGCCCGCCCCCGCTCGCGATTCGCGCTCGAAATGGCGTTCAAAAGGATCATCAAGTATCGAGCTCAATTCGGGGCGCTCCCAGGCACGGACGGAGGGGGGGGTCAGCCCGCCAGAAAGCGCTCCACGAGGGCGCGATAGCCGTCCCAGAGCCGCCGCGACATCGGGCCCGGCCGACCGCTCCCGATCACGCGATCGTCGATGGTCGTGATCGAGATCACTTCACTCGTCGTTCCCACCAATATGACCTCGTCGGCGGCCAGCACGTCGGCCAGCGGCGAGTGTACGGCCTCGAACGGGATGCCCAGCGACTCGACCAGCCGCAGCGTGCGGTTGCGGGTCGTCCCTGGCAAGATCTCCCAGCCCTCGGGCGTGCCATGGACGCGCCCGCCGGCGACCCAGAGCAGCGACGTGTGCGTGGCCTCGGTCACGAACCCGTCTTGGTCCACCAGGATCGCCTCATAGGCGCCCGCCCGCTTGGCCTGTTCCATCGCCAGCACGTTGCCGAGCAGGTTCACGGTCTTGATGTCGCGCCTTCGCCAGCGCAGGTCGGGATGAGTGATCGCCCTCACGCCGGTCTCGCGCAGTCGCGCGGTCGGCTCGTCGTCGTAGGGCTTCACGACGATGAGCTCGGTGGGTGGCACTGGAGGGTCGGGAAAGGCGTGCGTCCGAGGCGCGACTCCTCGCGTGATCTGGATGTAAACCGTCCCGTCGCCGATCTCGCTCGCGACGATCAACCGCCGCACCCGGTCCATGAGCCGCTCCAGGGCGTGCGCCGGGAAGTCGAGCTCGGCCAGGCTGCGCTTGAGCCGGCCCAGATGCTCGTCCTCGAGCCACAGCCGCCCGCGATAGACGCGGAAGACCTCGTAGACGGCGTCGCCGAACAAGAACCCCCGATCCCAGATCGACACCCGCGCCTGATCGGCCGGCATCGTCTCGCCGTTCAAGCACGCAAGTACCGCCATCGTCTCGCCCCCCAGGATCAGATCCGTCGCCCCTTCGAATCGCAAGACGACAAGATAATCCGCTCAGGCCGCGGCAGGCAATGGCCGGGAGGATCGGCGCCCGCTCCTTCGACCCCGCGAGCGGGCCCACCCGCGAAAGCACATGCCGAATCTCCAGATGCGCCATCACCAGTCGGGACGTACGTCGCGATCGCTTCGACGTCGGAAATCGCGAACCCGAATTGCGCGTCGCCATGCAGATCATCTCCGTGGTGCAAACCTTCGGCGAGTGAAACGAGCACTGGCACCCTCGAGACCGCGACTGCCCCGGAAATCCCGGAAGAGGCCGGCGACGGCAAGGACGACCACGATCGGTCGCACCCCGCGATTCTCACGCTTCGCCCCCTCCCCTCGATTCGACGGCTCGGACGAAAGGCTGCCTTCACCTCTCCGCGACACCCTCGAGCACGACGAAGCCAACGCTCAACCGCGCCATCACACTCCCCGACGATCCGGCACGACAAAATCAAAACCCAATGAGAACTCCTCTATCGCCCGGCGCGGAGAGCAAGGCCGGCAGCCTGCCATGACGAACTCGCCACATCATTATCTTATGTATAAATTTCCGCACACTTACAACCATGATAGTCCTAATCCCTGGCTTGTGAGGGCTGTTGGGTTGTCGTCGGCGATTTGTGCCATGACGAAGATTCGGACTGACGAAGATTCGGACAGGCGCTCGGTTCGGTCTCGAGTGTCATGAGAAGGATCGGGGAGTCCGGTGTCAGGCAACGCTTCAACCACCCCCCTGGCTGGCCGGCCCAAAGCGCGGGATTGAGGGCTCGAACGCTTCAGTCGAGCCTCACGCCCAGCCGCCGCGGCATGGCGAAAGTGTCGATGCACTCGACCCCGAAATGCTCACGGACGTCGGTCAAGGGCACGCGACCCCTGGCAAGGCGGAGCCGCCTTTTCCTGGGTCGCGACGACCTCTGAGCAGACGCTCGCGTAGGCCACGAGTCAGCCCTCGGCGCCCTTGGCGAATTGGTCCCACCGCGACCGGGCGCACTCTACATGTTCGTTCAAAACTGTCATGACGTTTCGATGGTCGGGATGCCGGCTCTCCAGGTCGACCCTGTTTCCCGACCGCTCAACCGCCCAGCGAAGAACATCCGGCTCGACTTCGACGCGAGTCATGACGCCCCCCAACATCTCCCGGCTGATCGACCCCGATCGTCGACGCCCGAGCATTCCTATCGTAGGTCAGCGATCCACCGCGGGTCGACCGCCCCGGTCCGCCGCGGCGGACTTGGCCGCCAGCGTCTTCTCGAGCTGACGGTCGAGCTCCGCGGCGGTGCGAATGGCCACCGACACGACCTTGCCCCCGCCGTCGACTAGGAACATGGTCGGCAACGAGAAGATGCCATACTCGATCGCCAGCCGGCTCTCCATCCCGCCCCCTTCGAAGACCTGGGACCAGGGGATCTTGGACTCTTTCTGGAACCGATCGGCCTCGGCGCGGTCGTTGTCCAGATTCACGCCGATCACCTCCAGGCCCCGGCCATGGTACTTTTCGTAGACCTTGATCAGGTCGGGCAGGTCGGCCCGGACCGGCGACGCCCAGGTCGCCCAGAAAACCACCAGAAGGGTCTTGCCCGCGGCCTGGGCCGAGTCGATCGTCTCGCCCGTCAGGCCCGGCGCCTTGATCGCGATCGCCTTGCCCACCAGATCCATCCGCTTGAGAGCCCCGGCGGCCTTCTTGGCGGCGTCGCTCGAGGCGTAATCCTTCACCAGCCGGTCGTAATACTGCCGCGCCTTGTCTTCGTCGGCGTTGTACTCGCTCGCGCTGGCAAGCTGAAGCAAGACGTCAGGCGCTTCGTCAGACTTGGCGTGCTTGGTCAGGAACGCCTCGAGGTCGGCCATCCACTTTTTCTGATTGGCCAGCACGTTCGTGCCCGGCTCTTCACTCTTGAGTGCGAAATCGACCTCGATCAAGCGATAGGCGGCGAACGACGCCAGCTTGCCCCCCTCGGCGACGATCGACTCGAGCAGCGTCCGGCCCTGGGGATAAAACCCCGTCCGCAGCGCGGCCGCCAGGCTGTCGACGACCTGCTTGTTGTAATTGAGCTCGTCCTCGGGGTTCTTGGCGTTCTTCACGACCGCGCGAACCAGGGGGATGCGGTCGTGGTGGTAGCGGGCCGTTTTCTCCTTGTCGCCGGCCTGAAGCAAGGCGGCGTTCTGGGCGTCGTAATCGGCCAGGGCCTTGAGCGCCAGGTCCATGGCCTCGTCACGCGGCCCCACGGCCGAGTCGGGCTTGTCATAGAGCAGCGACCGGAGTCCGTCGGCCGCGGCGACGACCGGCTTTTCCGGATCGATCGCGTGCGGCAGCGAGACGAACTTCCAGGTTGGCCCGAGCTCGATCAGATCGGGAACCTGCAAGAACGCCATCCGCGCCGTCGCCTGCTGCGCGCCCGCCGCGGTCGGAAAGATCATCGCATTCTCATAAAGCGTGAGATCCTTGCCCAGGCTGACGGCGGGATCGGCCGGGATCACGTGGGGAAACGTCCCGTCGAACCGGTTCCAGATCGTCTGCTTGGTCCAGCCGACCAGCGTCTTGCGCAGTTCGGCAAGTTTTTCCTCCCGGCCGGCGGCGGCTTCCTGGGCCTTCGCGACGAACTCGCGGGGCAGCCCGGCGGCCTGAAGCTCGTCGGGGGTCGCCATCACGGTCGCGAGCAGTTGTGCGTCCTCGGCGACCAGCGCCTGGACCAGGACCTTGGACGACTCCTCGGGCGAGATCCGCTTCCACGCGGCGATCTTGTTCGCCTTCACGATCGCGATCCGCGACCCGCCCGCGTTCAGCCAGCGGCATTCGTCGAGATGCTGATCGCCATCGAGGTCGTCCTCGCGATAGACCTCGAAGCCGTCCTGGTAATAGCTCCACTGGTCGAGATGCGTGTGATCAGCGCCATTGGCGATCACGAACCGGCGGAGGATCTTGCCCTGGCCGTCGCGGAGTAAATAGCCGATGCCGCGCTTCTCGGCGTTGGTGACGGTCTCGATCTTGCAGGCGTCGATCGCGGCGGGATCGGTGGGCGTGTCGCACTCGACCCCGGGGAGATGGGGGCGATACTTGAGAATGTCGCGCGGGCCAGCCCCTTGGGCCGCCGTGACCGCACTCGCCATGAACGCCAGAAACGCCAGAAACCGCGTCGCGCCTGATACCCGCCTCATGGGCGTCTGCTCCTTAGTCAAACCAAGTCCCGCGTGGACCAAGCGATCCGCGCATCGAGAAGAGGGCGATCCGGCCTCGAACCTTCCTTGACATTCGCCAGCCCAGGCAGCATCGTCAACCGGGGTCGATGTAGAATCGACAAAAACCCCCTCGGTCCCTCGTGATCGATCCTCAACCCCAACGTCCTCCGTCGCGCGAGACCAAACGTCACAATCGATCAGATCGGCATTCCAGAGCGGCCTCTCGAGTCGATCGTCCGAGGAAACCCGATCCGTGCGCTGAACGATACCCGCCAACCCCCCTTGCAATCCATGCGCCTTTTTCCCGTGCCAGCGATTGGTAGGAAGTCCTTCGAAACCCCAACCCCGGGAGCCAGCATCGCGATGGGTGCATTTCATTCGGCCTGGGCGCTTGTGATCCTGACCGTCGCGCAGGCCGCCGGGCCTGACTCCCAGAAGCAGGCCAGCCCCGCCTTGCCGGCGTATCCCGACCACACTCGGCTGTTGGTGATTCGCGACGCGAACGGCCACGAGCAGCCGGTGGCGTCGCTCGCCGATTGGGCCGTCCGCCGGGCGCACGTCATGGCCCATTTCGAGCAAGTCGCCGGCCCGTTTCCCGGCGGCGAACGCAG
>DAIDHE010000327.1 GCA_027459775.1 Planctomycetales bacterium
GCCCTCCAGGCCGCCGCCCCCGCGGCCGTCGCGATCGTACTGTCGAGCGCCGCCGTCGCCTGGATCGGCAAGGTCGCCCCGACGTCAAACATGGTCGTCCTCGCACCAGCCGCGCGGATGACGATCGGGCTCGTGATCGTCATTCTGTTGCTGGCGGTGCTGGCCGGCTCGCTCCACGAAACGTGGCGGCAGGTTCTCTGAGCGACCAGGGCGCGGAGACGCCTCGGACCGATCGACCCCCGCCGATCGAAAGGCCAAGCCCATGAGCGAAGATCGAAGCCAGCTTCCGGGAAAGGCCAGGCTCAAGCTTGCGCGCGATCAAGGCCACGTCGCGCACAGCCGCGAGCTGACCTCGGCCGTCGGCTGGACGACGGCCCTGGCGGCCTTGATCCTGGTTGCGCCAGGCTTGGGGCGAACGCTTGTCGAGATCATGAAAAAGGCGATCACGCTCGCCGACCTTGCCCAGCCCGAGGACGCGGCCGCCTGGTGCCGGGGCATCGCGCTTGCGCTCATGGGTCCGCTCGCCGTGGTCGTCCTGTCTTACGTCCTGGGGGCGGCGTGCGCCCATTTGATTCAGACCCGCGGGCTCTGGACCCCGAGCCGCCTGGCCCCCGACCCCAGCCGGCTCTGGGTCTTCCGACCGGGGCGCGAGACGCTCCGCGAACGGATGGGTCAAAGGGGATGGTCGGCCATTCGCGGTCTGATCGTCGCGGTCGTGGTAGTCGCCTGGCTGCGAGCGTCGTGGCCCGCGCTGGCGGGCCTGGCGGCTCTCAAGATCGGGCCGATGGCGAGCGCATCGGGGGCGCTCTTGGCCCGATTGGCGGCGACCCTGGCGGTGACGGCGCTCGTGCTGGGCGCCGCGGATTACGCGCTCTCACGGCGCAGGTTCTTGACACGGCTCAAGACGACGCGGCAGGAAGAGCGCGAGGAGCGCAGACGCATGGAAGGCGACGCATCCGGGCGCGGCAGACGCAGGCACATCGCGCGCTCGCGGCAGGCAGGGCCCGTCGAGCGCACGGGGGCGGGCCAGCCGGCGTGACGGGCTTTTCAAAGAATGTGCGGGACGCCCTGCGCGGTTTCTTGATCTATGCTTAGAATGGAGCAATCCGCGGCGAACCACCCCAACGACCCCCGAGGCCGGCCCAGACTTGAACGACCCCATCATCGACCGCCAGGCGCGAATGTGGAGTCGGCACGCGGCCGATTACGAGGATGTGTTTCTCGATCCGTACGAGCCCGGGGTGACAAACCCACTGTGGGGCGCACTTGAGGCGATCCCCGATTCGGGCACAAAATCCGTCGTCGATCTGGGCTGTGGGACGGGCCCGCTCTTACCTTATCTGGCTGACCGATACCAGCGTGTATACGCACTCGATTTCGCGGCGTCGATGCTTGAGCGCGCCCGCGCCCGGCTCGAGGGGCCGGCGCTCAAGCGAACCACCTTTCTCCAGCGCCCGATGCACCAGATCGACGACCTGGCCGGGCGCCTGGACGTCGCCGTCGCCGTCAATTCGCTGGTCATACCCGACGTCAGACGACTCGACCGCACCCTGGCGGCCGTGAAGAGCGGCTTGAAACCAGGAGGATTGTTCCTGGGCGTCGTACCCTCGATCGACGCGATTTCGTATCATCTGATGCTGCTGGTCGACCAGGCGCTCGAGCAGGGGCTTGACGAACGCGAGGCCGAGCGTGTGTCGAGCCTGAGGCTCGAGCGCAAGCACTACGATTTCGCGCTGGGACGCTTTCGATTCAAGGGACTCAAGCAAAAATTTTGGCAGCCGTTCGAGGTCGAATACCGGCTCGCCAAGGCAAAGTTCAAGCTCATCGCACTCGAAAAAGTGCTCTATCCCTGGGATGAGACGTTGCCGGGAGGCGAGGGCCTCGAGCGATTCCCGCCGAGCTGGGATTGGTTTTTCATGGCTCGGGCCTGATCGCCCAGCCGAGCCCGCGCCCGAGGACGAGCGATGCCCCCGATCCCCCGCGACATGCCCGAGCAGGAACACTCGATCAAGGCGCGGGGCAGCGAGCTCTATGCCAAGCTCGACCGCGAACGACCCCAGGTCAAGCCGTTCGAGGTCTACCTCCGTGAAACTCCGGCCGAGCCGATCGGCGCG
>DAIDHE010000328.1 GCA_027459775.1 Planctomycetales bacterium
CATCGCCCCCTGACCGAGCGCGGCCGCCATGTCCTGGGCGAACTCCCGCTTCTGGGGGTCCGTCATCGTCGCCCGCATCGCCTTCATCGAGTCCTCGAGCTTTTCCTTGCTCGAGGCGTCGAGCCTAGGCCCACCCCCGCCGCATCCAGAAACCGCGAACATCGCAACCAGGACGACGGACGACAGAGCTGTGCGCATGGTTCTTGCCCCCCCTGAGTGGTAAAGAATCATTCTAACTGGCGCCTCCGGCTCGCCGCAAGAGGCATCAAAGGCCATTGATGGTTTTTCGCGGCCGCCAGAGGCCGCTGGGCACGGCAACGGCGGAGGATGAGAATCGGCGTCTCTCGAGGCAGGGCGGGACGGATCAGCGCGGGCTTCGCTCGCTCCGCTGGACGGCCACGAGCGGATGCGCGCGCGCCCCGCGGCCGGAGCATTTCCACCGAGGTTGGCACCAAGGCATCCTTTCGTCTTGGTTGCATGCTCGAGATTGTTCCCGGCGGTCGGACGAGCGCCCGCACGATGACGCTCGACCCCAAGACCCATCGTCTGGATCTCTCCGCCGCGTCCTCCGGACCCGCCCCGGCCAGCCAGCCCAAGACCAAGGACAGGCGCAATGACGCGACCGGCTCGTTCGCGATCGGCGGCGGCGGCGAGTGACCCGCCGCGGGCGGGGTGAACGCCCTCCAGTCTCGGTCGTGAGCCCCATGCATCAGCGGAAACGAATGGCACACCTCCACCATTTTTCGCGGCGCATTGGCACACCTCTCGCCTCCCGCGATCGCCGCCCGCGGGGGATCGGACTCGGGGCCTCGTCCAGACTTCGCGCCGTCACCCGATCGTACCCGGCGGGGTCGAAGACCCGCGCCGAACAGAGAACCGAAGGACCGCTCGTTCCTCAAAACGCGCCAGGGGAAGGCGACCCGTCGTGAGCCATGATCGACGGGGCAGACAGGAAACCTGGTTTCCGTACGCGGGAACCACGACAAGCGCGCGACAATGGTACGCCCGAAATTTTTTTCGGAATTTTTAACGCCTTCGCAGGACGCTACTTGCGCCCAAAAACCGACTCGTTCCCGGCGGTTGTGAGTTCAAGCAGCCGAACGCGCGTTAGCCTAACTATCAAAAAGCCAAGGAATGCGCGCACCACCCGCCAAGCACTTCGACCAAGTCGATCCTGGACCGGATCGGCCGAGGGTTCGCGTTCCTTCCGGCCAGAGCCTTCTCATCATGACGACGCCCGCACGCAATCAACTCGGCGACGCCCGGGATGGGCCTTCCAGCCATGGGCTCTGGGGATGCTCTCAAAAGGCATGGGAGTCGCCCCGTACGCCCCGGCCCGCCAGGGCGAATCCGAACCCTGCGCCCGCGCCAGGACTGCTCGAAGAACGCTGCCGCCTGCTGCCATGCCGAACGACAACGCACGGAGCCGGAAGGAACAAGAGCCCTCTCAATTCCCGTCCCCGGAATGAATTACGCGACTCGTCGAACTAGACCACGAGGACTCTCACACATGATCCATCATTGCTGCCACCTGATGACGCTCTACATCGACGACGAAGACATGATCGTGCTCTACGTCCCGAAATTTCGTCAGTATGGGATACAAGTCCTGGACGGCGGGAGTTCGTACATCGAGATCAAGTACTGTCCATGGTGCGGGTCGAAACTGCCGGAGAGCCTCCGAGATCGGTGGCTCGAGGAACTCGAGAAGCTAGGTCTGGAATTCGGCTCGCCTGAAATACCAGAGAAATACAAGACCGACCTCTGGTGGAATACAGGCGACTGAGCCGTGCGGCCGCGGATCACAGGCATCGTCGAGCCCAGCCAGGAGCGATCGGCCGCCAGCCACGCACGCACGGCCGCAAACCTTCGGATAACCGTAAGTCGGAGCCCTGACGGCCCTGGCGGGAAGAACCCTTCAAGAAATTCATCGCTTGAACCTCCGGCGGGCTCAGGCGACAATCGGGGCCGGCGATTGGGCCGGGCGGAACTTCCAGGGGCGGGCGTGAAGACCGTCCATCAATCCAGAAAGGGATGCGAATTCGTGGCTCGTGACAAGGTGGTGCTGGCGTATAGCGGCGGACTCGACACCTCGGTCGCCGTCAAGTGGATCGACGAGACCTACGGCATGGACGTGGTCGCGTACACCTGCGACCTGGGCCAGGGGCAAGATATCGAGGCGATCCGTCAGAAGGCCCTGAAGACGGGCGCGATCGACGCCGTCGCCGAGGACGCCCGCAACCTGTTCGTCGATTATTTCGTGTTCCCCTCGCTGGCCGCCGGGGCGCTCTATGAAGGCAAGTACCCGCTCGCGACCGCGCTCGGCCGGCCCCTGATCGCCCAGCTCATGGTCCGCGTCGCCCGCGATCACGGCGCCGTCGCCGTCGCCCACGGCTGCACCGGAAAAGGGAACGACCAGGTGCGGTTCGACGTGACGTTCCAGACCCTCGCGCCCGACCTCAAGATCATCGCCCCCGTAAGAGAATGGCGCTGGACGCGGACCCAGGAACTCGAGTTCGCCGCCAAGCACGGCATCCCGGTCGAGGCCACCAAGAAGTCGATCTTCTCCACCGACCAGAACCTCTGGGGCCGCTCGATCGAGGCCGGCGTGCTCGAGGATCCCTGGGTCGAGCCGCCCCCAGAAACCTTCCAGTGGACCGCCGACCCCCAATCCACCCCCAACGAACCCGAGGAGGTCGAGATCGGCTTCCATCGCGGCCGTCCCGTGTCACTCGGCGGCCGCGAGCTGGACGGAGCCGAGCTCATCATCGCGCTCAACGAGATCGCCGGCCGCCACGGCGTCGGCCGCATCGACCATGTCGAAAACCGCCTGGTCGGCATCAAGTCCCGCGAAATCTACGAGGCCCCCGCCGCCGTCGTCCTGCACGAGGCCCACCGCGAGCTCGAGTTCCTCACCCTGTCCAAGGAATCGCTCCGGTTCAAGACGCTGGTCAGCCAGGCCTACGCCGATCTGATCTACAACGGCCTCTGGTTCAGCCAGCTCCACCAGGATCTGATGGCGTTCACCGTCTCGAACCAGCAATACGTCACGGGAACCGCACGCATCAAGCTTTACCGAGGCCATGCCCAGGTGGTCGGTCGCAAGAGCGAGCACAGCCTCTACCGTCACGAGCTCGCCACCTACGAGGAAGGCGATCAGTACGACTCATCGGCGGCCATGGGGTTCATCAAGATCCACGGGCTGGGCCAGACGACGCAGGCCCGACACCAACTGCTCAAGGGCCCCGGGGGCCGGCCGCCGGAGCTGCCAAGCATCATCCCGCCGTCGAGCCAGTGATCCCGGTCCACCAGGCAACGGAGCGACATCTTTTGATCAAGCTCAAGGTCAATCGCAAGGAATACGCCGTCGACGTCAGCCCCGACACGCCGCTCTTGTGGGTGATCCGCGAGACGATCGGACTGACGGGGACGAAGTTCGGCTGCGGGGCCGCGCAGTGCGGCGCGTGCACGGTCC
This sequence comes from Planctomycetales bacterium, assembly GCA_027459775.1. Classification (GTDB taxonomy): domain Bacteria; phylum Planctomycetota; class Planctomycetia; order Isosphaerales; family Isosphaeraceae; genus JAKBAP01. The sequence continues at coordinate 3,476 of DAIDHE010000328.1, forward strand.
ACCTGGACGGCGAGGCCGTTCGGTCGTGCGTGACGGCGGTCGAGCGCGCGGCCGGCCGCGAGGTCGTCACGATCGAGGGGCTGCCGGACGACCTGGGCATGCCGCTCAAGGACGCCTGGATCGCCGAGGACGTCCCTCAGTGCGGCTATTGCCAGTCGGGCCAGATCATGGCGGCGGCGGTGCTCTTGCGCGAGACGACCCGTCCCACCGACGAAGACATCGACGACTGCATGACGGGCAACATCTGCCGCTGCGGAACCTATCCGCGCATTCGCCGCGCGATCCACCGGGCGGCCGCGGCCCTGTCCAAGGGAACCGGCAAATGAGCGACGTCGTGAACCTGAGCAGACGCGGGTTCCTGAAGGCGGGAGCACTCGCGGGCGGCGGGCTCGTGCTGGGCGTTTACGTGCCGCCTCGGGCCACCGCGGTCGATCCTCCCGCCGCCAAGCCCACGACCTACAAGCCCAACGCCTTTCTCAGGATCGGCTCCGACGATACCGTCACGGTCATCGTCAACCATTCCGAAATGGGCCAGGGAATCTACACCGGGCTGGCCATGATCGTGGCCGAGGAGCTCGACGCCGATTGGCGCAAGGTGCGGGTCGAGGCCGCGCCGGCCGACCCGGTCTATAACCACACGATGTACGGCATTCAGCTCACCGGCGGCAGCACCAGTACCATCTCGGAGTGGGACCGCTTTCGTAAGGCGGGCGCGACCGCGCGGGCGATGCTGATCGCGGCCGCCGCCGCGATCTGGAAGGTCGCGCCGGCGACATGTCGCGCCAGCGAGGGGCAGGTGATCCATCAGGAATCGGGCCTGTTCCTCTCGTACGGCGAGCTCGCCGAGCCCGCCTCGCGGCTGGCGCCCGTCCGCAACGTGGCGCTCAAGGATCCCAAGACGTTCAAGCTGATCGGCAAACCGACGCGGCGGCTCGACACTCCCGAAAAGGTGAATGGCACGGCCGTCTTCGGCATCGACGTGACGGTTCCTGGCATGTTGACGGCCGTGCTGGCGCGGCCGCCGGTTTTTGGCGGCAAGGCGCGGAGCGTGAACAAGGCGAAGGCGCTCGCCATCCCCGGCGTGCGCCACGTCGTCGAGACCGACCGCGGAGTGGCCGTCGTTGCCGACGGCTTCTGGCCCGCCAAGAAGGGGCGGGCCGCGCTCGAGATCGAGTGGGATCTGGGCCCGTTGGCGACGCTCGACTCGCATCTTCAGCGCGAGGAATACATCGAGCTCGCCCGGACGCCGGGGGCCGTCGCCCGCAAGCAGGGCGACGCCGAGTCCGCGCTCGCGGCCTCGGCGCGGGTGATCGAGGCGGTCTACGATCTACCCTATCTGGCGCACGCGCCCATGGAGCCGCTCAACTGCGTGGCCGACGTCCGGCCCGACGGCTGCGACGTCTGGACCGGCACGCAGGCGCAGACCCTCGAGCATCACGCGGCCGCCCAGGCCGCCGGGCTCAAGCCCGAGCAGGTCAAGATCCACACCACGCTCCTGGGCGGCGGATTCGGCCGCCGGGCCGCGCTCGACTGCCACTTCGTCCGCGAGGCCGTCCTCGTCTCCAAGGCCGTCAAGGCCCCGGTCAAGGTGATCTGGACCCGCGAGGACGACATCAAGGGGGGCTACTACCGGCCCACGGCCCACCATGTCGTGAGCGCAGGCCTTTCGCCCCAGGGCCGGCCGACGGCCTGGAAACACCGCATCGTCTGCCAGTCGTTCCTCATCGGCACCCCGTTCGAGGCCGCCATCGTCAAGAACGGCGTCGACGAGACTTGCGTGGAAGGCGCGGCCGACGTCCCCTACGACGTCCCCAACATCCTGGTCGACTGGAAACAAGCCCCGAACGGCGTGCCCGTCCAGTGGCTGCGGTCGGTCGGCCATACCCACACGGCCTTCGTCGTCGAGAGCTTCCTCGACGAGCTCGCCCACGCCGCCCGCACGGATCCGCTCGCATACCGCCGCGAGCTGCTCGCCAACCACCCCCGCCACCAGCGGGTGCTCGACCTGGCCGCCCGCGAGTTCGGCTGGGAAAAACCCCTCGCCCCCGGACGCGGGCGCGGGCTGGCCCTCCACCAGTCGTTTGGCAGCATCGTCGCCCACGCCGTCGAGGTCACGGTCTCGAAAGCGGGCGTGCTCGCCGTCCACAGAGTCGTCTGCGCGATCGACTGCGGACCCGTCGTGAACCCCGACTCCGTCCGGGCCCAGATGGAAGGGAGCATCGTCTTCGGCCTCTCCACCCTCGCGCACGAGATCACGTTCGCGCTGGGGCGGGTCAGACAGCGCAACTTTCACGATTACCCGGTCCTGCGCATGAACGAGACGCCGGCGATCGAGGTCCACATCGTGAGAAGCACCGATTCGATGGGGGGCGTCGGCGAGCCCGGCGTGCCGCCGGTCGCCCCCGCGGTCGCGAACGCGATCTTCGATCTGACCGGTAAACGCCTCAGAAAACTGCCCATTCGCGCCCTAGACCTCAAACAAGCCTAGCCCAACGGAACCCCAGGCGCATGAGCCGACTCATCCTTAAGAAATGCTCGATCGGTCGATCGCGTTGGCACTGGCCGATCGCCGGGCTGGTGTTGCTGGGCGCGCGGCCCGCGCTCGCGCTCGTCTCGTTCGAGGACAAGGCCGCCGTCAAGAAGACCGCCGTCAAGGCCCAGGACGATCCCGATGGCTCGCGGCGGGCGTTCCTGGCGGCGTACAAGGTCTTCATGCACCCGCGCTGCATGAACTGCCACCCCTCGGGCGACGCCCCCCTGCAAGGCGAGGACAGCCACGTCCACGGCCAGAACGTGAAACGCGGCAAGGACGGCACGGGTAAATATGCGCTCAAATGTTCCAATTGCCATCAAGACAAACACGTCGCCGGCGAAAACATGCCGCCGGGCAACCCCAACTGGCGGCTGCCGTCGCCCGAGGCCCCGCTGATTTTCCAGGGCCGGTCGCCGGCCGCGCTCGCCAGCCAGCTCAAGGATCCAGGGCGAACCGGCGGCAAGACGCTCGAGCAAATCCTCCACCACGTCGCGGAAGACAAGCTGGTCCTGGGATGCTGGGAGCCGGGTGAGGGCCGGGCGAAGCCCCCCTTGTCCCACGGCGACTTCGTCCGCGAGGTCCAGGCATGGATCGAAAAGGGAGCGCACGTCCCGCCCCCCTAGGGGACAAGGCGTGCCGCGCCCCGCGCGACCTCGGGGGCGGGCGGAGCCGCGGGCGGCGGAGCAGGGCCTGGCTCGATGCATGCATTTCGGGGGGCTTTGACAATGGGCGTGGGATTGGTATTGTATGTGATTCGCGCGGCGAGCCGGGCAACGCCTCTGTCAAGGCGAGAAACCAGGCGCGGTCGCGGGACGGCAAACGGTAGGCGCGGCGATCGGTGATCGCGGGGCCGTGGTGATCGGGTTTCGCGGGCGAGGTCGGGGAGAATTGACGGCATGGCGGAGATGATGACGACAGATGTTCGCGCGATCATGGATCGCACTCCTTTCGACGTCTCGGCGGTCGCCGATTTGATCGAGCTCTTGAATCGCGACCCGTCGCGGTATCGGACTCTGCGCGAGTCGATCGCGACCATCAAGGATCGGGAAAAGAAAGAGAAGGACGGCAAGGCCGAGACCCAGTTGCGGCTGGGAGTGGGCGAGGTTCTGCTGGGCCGGTATCACTCGGGGCTCGAGTATCTCAAGCGCGCCGGCGACCTCGGGATGGCCTTTTATTTCCGCGGGCTGGCGCTCGAGAATCTGCTCCGCCACGAGCCCGCGGCCGAATCGTTCGCCCAGGCGGCCAAGCTGGGCTACGACCCCAAGAACGCCGAGCTCAAACGCGCGGGGGCGCTCCGCCGAGCGGGCAAGATCGACGAGGCCAAGAAAATCGTCGGCGCCCAGCAAAAGGCCGGCGGCGCCACCGCCGAATACCATTTCCAGCAGGGCTGCCTGCTGGCCGCCGAGGGCGAATCGCTGCTCGCCGCCGCCGAGTTCGAGAAAGTTCTGGCGATCGACAAGGACCACAACGGCGCGCTCTTCGAATTCGCCTACCTGAACGACCTGCACGGCAACGACGAGGTGGCGCTTGATATGTACAAGCGCTGCACCGAACGGCCGCCGGTGCCGCTGGCCGCCTGGATCAACCTGGGAATCCTCTACGAGGACGACATGAAATTCCGCGACGCCGAGGCGTGCTATCGCCACGTGCTCGCGTTCGAGCCCAACCACCCGCGGGCCCGGCTCTTCTTCAAGGACTGCCAGGCCAGCAAGGGGATGTACTACGACGAGGAAGCCGAAAAGGGCTACAGCGTCCTCAAGCAGCTCCACGAGATCCCCACGACCGATTTCGAGCTCTCGGTCCGCAGCCGCAACTGCCTGCGAAAAATGAACATCCGAACGCTCGGCGATCTGACGCGGACGACCGAGGCCGCGCTCCTGGCGAGCAAGAATTTCGGCGAGACCTCGCTGGCCGAAATCAAGGAGATGATGCAGCAAAAGGGGCTGCGACTGGGGATGGCTCTCGAGGGGGGCGAACGGGGTCCGATCGATCATCGCATCGACACCCCCCAGGAAGTCGTCCCACCCGAGATGCAGGCGCTGTTGTCGAAATCGATCGCCGAGCTCAATTTCTCGGTTCGCGCCCGCAAGTGCATGAGCAAGCTCGACATCCAGAGCCTGGGCGACCTGCTCAAGCGGACCGGCGACGAGCTCCTCGAGTGCAAGAATTTCGGCGTCACCTCGCTCAACGAGGTCCGCGAGAAGCTCACGACCATGAATCTGAAACTGAGGAACGATTGACGACGGTCGCGGTCGGGCGCGGCGGCGGCGCGGCGGGGATGAACGAGGGCCCCGACCCGTGCGCAGGGCCAGTCCGATTCCAGCCGCTGGGGCGCGATCCATCGACGGCCGCGCGGGCGGGCGTGATGCAAACGCCCCACGGGCCCGTCCCCACGCCAGTGTTCATGCCGGTCGGCACCCAGGCGACGGTCAAGGGGCTCTCCCCCGAACAGTTGCTCGCAACCGGCTCGCGGATGATCCTCACCAATACCTATCACCTCGCGCTTCGACCCGGCGAGGACGTGGTGCAGGCGCTTGGAGGGCTTCATACTTTCATGGGATGGCCAGGGCCCATTCTCACCGATTCCGGCGGCTTCCAGGCGTTCAGCCTGGCCGAGCGCAACCGCATCACCGACCGCGGGGTCGAGTTCCGGTCGCACCTGGACGGGTCGCTGCTGGATCTGACTCCCGAGCGGGCGGTCGCGATCCAGCAGGCGCTCGGGGCCGACGTGGCGATGTGTCTCGACCATTGCCCGGCCTTGCCCGCCGACAAGAGGGTCGTCGCCCAGGCCGTCGACCGCACGATTGCCTGGGCCGGGCGGTCCAAGGCGGCCCGCTCCCGGCCCGACCAGGCGCTCTTCGGGATCGTCCAGGGAGGGCCGCACGCCGACCTGCGGGCCGGCTGCGCCCAGGCCCTCGTCGAGCTCGGGTTCGACGGTTACGCGGTGGGGGGGGTGAGCGTGGGCGAATCGCGCGAGGAAGTCAGGCAGGCGCTCCAGGCGACGGTTCCTCACCTTCCCGCCGATCAGCCTCGTTACCTGATGGGCGTCGGCCGGCCCCAGGACATCCTCGACGCCGTCGCCGCCGGAATCGATCTCTTTGACTGCGTCCTACCCACCCGAAACGGCCGAAATGCGACATGCCTGGCGATGACTGGACCCGTCAAGCTGCGGAACGCCGCCCACAAGGTCGACTCCCGGCCAATCGAGGAAGGATGCGACTGCCTGGCCTGCCGCCAGTTCAGCCGGGGCTACCTGCGGCACCTGTTCCTGGCCAAGGAAATGCTCGGGCCGATCCTGGCCTCGATCCACAACCTGCGGTTTCTGCACCGGCTCATGGACCGGATTCGAGAAGCGATCCTGGCCGGTCGGTTTGTCCAGTTGCATCGAGAAATCCTTGAAGCCTTGGGACCATAACGGGTAGAGTGCGGATTGCGAATCCGCGAGCGGGATGGATCGGGGCTAAGTCACGGCGTTGGGTCGCGTTGTGACCAGGCATGATGTTCGAGCGGGACCGAGTCGAGAGCGAGCGCGTGATGATGGCTGGATTGTTGGACGGCGTGATTCTTCTCGCCCAGGCGGGCGGCGATTCGAGTACCTGGTCGGGCTTGGCGCTGTTACTGCCGATTCCGTTCCTCTTTTATTTCCTGATCATCCTGCCCCAGCAAAAGCAAGAAAAAACGCGGCGGGCCATGATCGATTCGCTCAAAAAAAACGACAAGGTTCTGACGTCGGGCGGCATCTACGGAACGGTCGTCTCGGTCGACGGCGGCAACGATCGGGTCGTGCTGCGGGTCGACGACGACAAGGGAACGAAGATCTCGTTCACGCGGTCGAGCGTGGCGCGGGTGATCGAGCAAACCGACAAGCCGGCCGACGCCTCCTGACGCCGTCGGCCGCGGCGACCTGAATCGACGGACGAGAGGATCATCGGGTTCGATCGCTTGGTTCGAGCCGGTCGTCCAGGGAATTGAGATCGAGACCAGCCGCTCGGGAGAAATGGCAATGGCGCGGTTCGCGGGCAAGTTCGGACTGATCATCGGATTCACTCTGGTTGGGCTGCTCTGTATGTGGCCGCCGGCCCAGCGGCTCAAGCTGGGCATCGACCTGTCGGGCGGCACGATCCTCGTCTACGAGGTCTCGCGCGAGAACCTGCCGCCCGGCTTCAACATGGACGAGCTCATCTCGGCCCTCAAGAAGCGGGCCGACCCCCAGGGCGTGAAGGAAATCCCGATCCGCAACCTGGGCGGCAATCGCATCGAGATCATCCTGCCCCAGGCGAGCAACGAAGAGGTCGACGAGGTCAAGAAGATGCTGACCGACGTCGGCCAGCTCGAATTCCGCATCCTGGCGAACCACAAGCACGACTCCGAGGCGATCGCCCGGGCGCTCGGGCCCGGCGGCCTGGCCAAGCCCCCCACACGCTATAAATGGGCGCGACTGGGCGAGGTCTCCACGGGAACCAGCCCGACTTTCACCGGGACCACAATCACCGACGCGTCGCAAAGCTGGAAGAAGGATCTCTACGCCCAGAGCGAAGTCGTGCTCACCGGCAAGGACGCCTCGGGAAGCGAGCTGACGGAATCGCTCCGCGTGCTCCGCAATACGGCCGACACCCTGGTGCTGGAGAAAGCGCACAAATTCAAGTCGATCGCCTCGTACCGGCTCGAGTACAACCCCAGCCGGATCCACGGCGGCGACCCCGCGAACCCCAGCCCCAGCGACGTGATCATCCGCGAGGAGAAAGTCGCTCCGGGTCGGGTCGAGACCTACATCCTGTGCAACCTCGACCGGCCAGGCCAGGAAGTGACCGGCAAATACCTGCGCCAGGTGCGCTCCGACCTCGACGACCGGATGCAGCCGGCCGTGCGGTTTGAATTCGACCACTCGGGAGCGCGCAAGTTCGGCCAGCTCACCCGCGACCACACTCCCGAGGAAAACGACGCATTCAAGTATCAACTGGCGATCTTGCTTGACAACCTGGTGATGTCGGCGCCGGTGATCAATTCCGAGATCCGCGACTCGGGCGTGATCGAGGGGGGCCAGCAGGGGTTCAAGCAAAAGGAAGTCGACCATCTGGTCAACGTGCTGCGGGCCGGCAGCCTGCCCGCGAGCCTGAACCCAACGCCGCTCCAGGAAGAGAAAGTCGGCCCGACCCTGGGCGAGGACACGATCGCCAAGGGCGTCCGCGCCATCTGGGTTTCGCTCCTGGTCGTGCCCATCTTCATGGTGATCTACTACCGGTTCGCCGGCGTCGTGGCCGTATTGGCCCTGCTCGTCAACATGATCCTTCTGCTGGGCTCGATGGCCTTCATCCAGGCGACCTTCTCTCTGCCAGGCCTGGCGGGGCTGGCGCTCACGATCGGCATGGCGGTCGACGCCAACGTGCTCGTCTTCGAGCGCATGCGCGAGGAAAAAGAACGCGGGGCCGCCCTCTCGCAGCAGATCCGCAACGGATTCAACCGCGCCTGGATCACCATCTTCGACTCGCACGTCACCAACTTCCTGGCGGCGCTTGTCCTCTACATCGTGGGCACCGAAGAGGTCAAGGGGTTCGCCCTGACCATGATCATCGGCATGGCCTGGAATCTCTTCACCGCGGTTTATATGTCGCGAGTGATCTTCGAGTTCTGCTACTCCAAGGGCTGGCTCAAGCAGATCACGATGATGAAGCTGCTCGGCAAGACCAACATCGACTTCATCGGCCCCCGCTATTACTGCATGGCGGGCTCGGTGGCTCTGATCTTGCTGGGCCTCATGGCCACGGGACTCCGGTGGAATTCGATGTTCAATATCGACTTCACGGGCGGAACATTGGTCACGATTCGCTTGAACGAGAGCGATCCCGCGGTCCAGTCGTTGTCGGAATCCAAGCGCGCCGAGCTGGTTCGCGACCGGTCGAGCGTGCTCCCCGACGTGACGGTCGAGAGCCTGCGCATCGGCGACGACGTGCGGCTGGCCCGGTTCAACATCCGCACCACCGATCAAGAGCCCGATCGGGTGAAGAACAAAATTCTCGAGGCGTTTGGCACGACCCTGGCGCGGGTCGAGATGAAATTCAGCGACGGCAAGCCGATTGCCGCGGCCGCCCAGCCGGGGGGGGCCGCGCCCCTGCGCTTTGCCGGCGGCCGGGAATACGACCTCGATTTCAACACCGCCGCGTTCAACAGCACCCAGACCCCCCCCCAGGTGGTTTCCGCGGTCTTTTCACGCGTGCTCGAAAGCGCCAAGATCGCCAACCCCACATCGCGATTTGAGATCGTGACCGCCCCGAACAAGGCCGTCGAGGGAAGCGTGGCCTCCGCCGTCCTGGGCGCGAAGCTGATCCTTCGCACCGACCTCGAGCCGGACCTCGCCAAGACGCAACTGACTGCGCTCGCCCAAACCCTGGCCAACGACCGCGACCTGCTGTTCGAGCGCATCACCAATTTCGGCGGCACCGTCGCCGCCGAGACTCGCGCCCTGGCCCTCATGGCCACCTTCGCGAGCTGGGTGATCATCATCGTCTACCTCTGGTGGCGGTTCCGCTCGTTCACTTACGGGCTCGCCGCCGTCCTCGCCGTCGTCCACGACGTGCTCATCACCCTGGGCGCGATCGCCGTCAGCTACTGGGTCGCGATGATCCCAGGCCTGAGCGGAATCCTCCAGATCGACCAGTTCAAGATCGACCTGCCGATCGTGGCGGCGTTCCTCACCCTGATCGGCTTCTCGGTCAACGACACCATCGTGATCTTCGACCGCATCCGTGAAATCAAAGGCAAGACCCCCAACCTCACCAACAAGATGGTGAACGACGCGATCAACCAGACCCTGAGCCGGACGATCCTGACGTCGTTCACGGCATGGCTGGTCGTGGTGATCCTCTATCTCTTCGGCGGCGAAGGTCTGCACGGATTCGCGTTCGCGCTCGTGGTCGGCTTCCTGAGCGGAACCTACAGCACGGTCTACATCGCGACCCCGATCCTGATCGATTGGGTGGCGACCAAGCCCGAGCCCGCCAAGCCGGGCAAACAACTCGCGACCGCGCGATGACAGAACCCTTCTCCCTGGGACCGCGGGCCTCGAGCCCGCGGTCCCAGGCGACACTTTAATCCCTGAGGAGCCGGCCAGCCCAGATCCGCTCAAGGCCGCTCGGGCCTTCGATGAGCAGAGCACCCAGAGCGTCGATCCCTCGGCCCAGGCCCTCAATGCGTGCCCCATTCCGTTCGACCACGACCCACTGGCCCATGAGCAAATCGAGCGTTCGCCAGCGCTCGACCAGAGCGGGATCCTCGCGTGTCAGAGCGGGAAGCGCCCATTCGAGCTGACCCAGGATCGACGCGAGCAGGCGCTGGGCGAGATCCGGGGCCAGTATGCCGCCATGGATCGACGCAAGACTGGTCGCCATCTCCTGAACGTCTTCGGGAGCGTGGTCGAGCCGGCTCGAGAGGTTGAGCCCCACGCCCAACAGAATGCGCCTGCCGTGCGCGGTCTCGATCGGCTCGGGAAGCACACCGCCCAGTTTCCGCCCGCCGATCTCGATGTCATTTGGCCAGCGCACTCCTAAACCAGGCGCGGCCAGGCCAAAATCGTGGAGAGCGCCAACGACGGCCACGGCCGTGGTCAGGGCCAGCCGCGGCTCGTGAATCCTGGCGAGGCCGAAGGCGACTGGATCGAGAACCAGCGTGAATGTGAGGCTTCCAGCGTCGGACCACCAGCGATTCGTCCGTTGACCGCGACCGCGGGTTTGCCGGTGTGCCCAGACGACGAACGGCGGCGACAGACCTCCCTCGTTCGCAAGCTCGGCGGCATGATCGCTGGTGGAATCGACTTCCTCGAGCTCGACCATGGCAACCTGAAGCGGCCAGATCGGGACGGTCGGGGTCTCATGAACGTTGGGCGTTGGGTTGATGCGTAATAGCTCCCTTTTTCCGTCGATGCCCGCGCGGCGGCGTGCGTCGTGGCAGTCGTCGCCGTCCATGGCGAATTCCCGGCAGGCGTGTGGGCGTAGCTCGTAATGGCGACAGCGTGCCTTTTGATCGTCGTACCAGAGGCAAGGCGTGCCGTGGAAGGGCCCTCCCGCCTTTCGGCGCTGGTCCTGGTCGGCGAGGATCGCGCGGAGGAGCTCGGGGTGGTCGCTCGCGAGCCGTTCCCAGGCGTCTTCCCCCTCGCCGTCGAAATGGCGGCGAAACGGCGGGGCGGTCACGACCCGGCAGCACGCGCCACAGCCCTCGCACGAGACGATGATCGTCGGTCCGACCATGAAGCTTCTCTTTACTCGACACACTAGGATCGCGTCACGGGAGCTCTTATCATGAATACAACACGCGGGGTGCTCAAGACCATGCGAGATGAGTCGATGAGCCAGCTCGAGATCGAGATCCTCCCTGAAGTCTTCGCGATCGTGGCCTTGCCGCCGGGCGACGACTGGCCGCGCTGGGCGTCAAGCGGCCCGCTCGTCTCGATCACGCGGACGGGCGACGAGCTTTCGGTCGTTTGCCTGGAAAGCGAAGTTCCACCCCGATGCGAATCGGCCGGCGGCTGGCGCTGCCTGCGGCTGCGGGGGCCGTTCGAGCTCGACACGGTCGGCGTCCTGGCGTCGCTGGCCGCGCCCCTGGCCAAGGCCGGCGTCCCCGTCTTCGTCGTGTCGACCTTCCGCACCGACTGTCTGCTCGTCCACGACGAATTGCTCGATCGCGCCCGCGACGCCCTCGAATCCGCCGGACACATCTTTATCAATTAACGCGAGTCCTCGTCACTCGGATTCCGCCCGATCGAGCGGGCGATCGAACACGCGGGATCGGGTCCGGAAGGAACGCGGCTCAAGGCGAATTCGCCTACCCCTCGGGCTTGAGCTTGATCAAGAGCTCGCCGGTCTGGACCTGGCGGCCGACGGCGGCGAGAACCTCGGCCACGCGGCCCGCCCGTTCGGCATAAAGGGTCGTCTCCATCTTCATGGCTTCAATCGAGAGCAGTTTTTGCCCCTTGCGAACCGCGTCGCCGGCCGTGACGGCCACCCCGACCACCAGCCCCGGCAAGGGGGCGGGGATCTGGTTGGGATCGGCGGGATCGGCCATGAGCGCCTCGCGCACCGAACCCGCCAGCGAGCGATCGACGACCTCGACCTCGCGCGCCTGGCCGTTGAGCTCGAAAAAGACAGTGCGCTTGCCGTCCTCGTGGGGCTCGCCGACCGCGATCAGTTTGACGATCAACGTCTTGCCCGGCTCGATCTCGACGAGATGCTCGACGACTGGGTCGGGTCCAAAGAAAAAGAGCGACGTCGGCAAGATCGACGTATCGGAGTAGAGCCGCTCATGAGCCGCCAGATCGGGAAAGACCCTGGGATAAAGCAGAAAGCTGAGCGCCTCGCGCTGGCCGGCCTCGCGGCCCAGAATGGCGGCGGCCTTGTCGCGCGCGGCCGCGAAGTCGGCCGGCGGCAGATTTGCGCCGGGACGCTCGGTGAGCGGCGGCCGGCCCTTGAGCACCCGCTTCTGAAGAGCGCTGGGAAAACCCCCCGGCGGCTGGCCCAGCCGGCCTTCGAAAAACTCGACCACGCTCTCGGGAAACGCCAGCTCGCGGCCGGGGTCGAGGACGTCCTCGGGCGTCAGATTGTTGGCGGTCACAAACAGCGCCATGTCGCCGACGACCTTCGAGCTGGGAGTGACCTTGATGATATCGCCAAAGAGCATGTTCACCTGTGTATAAGCCTGGCAGACCTCGGGCCAACGGTCGGCGAGCCCGAGCGCCTTCGCCTGCTGGAACAGGTTGGTGTACTGGCCGCCGGGCATTTCGAGGACGTAAAGATCCGCGCCGGGGGACTTGGGCCCGGACTCGAACGGGGCGTACATTTGCCGGACCGCCTCCCAGTAGCGGCTGATCTCGATCAAGACGGCCGGGTCGAGCCCGGAATCGCGCGGCGAAAACCGCAGCGACTCGACCAGGGCGTTCAAGCTGGGCTGCGAGGTGAGCCCGGACATCGAGGCCAGCGCCCCGTCGGCGACGTCGAGCCCGACGTCGGCGCCGCGGAGTACGCTGGCGGCCTGGGCGCCGCCGATGTCGTGGGTGTGGAAATGGATCGGCGCGGCGACCTCGTCGCGGAGCGTCTTGATCAGCCGCTCGGCCGCCAGCGGTTTGCACAGCCCGGCCATGTCCTTGATGGCGATCAGGTTCGCCCCGCGTTTCTCGAGCTCCTTGGCCATCCTGACGAAGTAAGCGAGGTCGTACTTGGTTCGGCGGGGGTCGAGGATGTCGCCGGTGTAGCAGATGGCGGCCTCGCAGAGCGCGCCCGCCTCGCGGACGGCCTCGATCGAGCGCTCCATGTTGGGCACCCAGTTGAGCGAGTCGAACACGCGGAACAGGTCGACGCCGGCCGCGGCCGCTTCCTTGACGAAGCCGGTCACGACGTTGTCGGGATAGCTGGTGTAGCCGACGGCGTTCGAGCCGCGAAGAAGCATCTGAAAGAGGATGTTGGGAATTCGCTCGCGGAGCTGGGCGAGGCGGTCCCAGGGGTCTTCCTTGAGGAACCGCATGGCGGTGTCGAAGGTCGCCCCGCCCCACATCTCGATCGAGAACAGGGCTGGGCAAAGCCGGGCATAGACCTGGGCGACCCGGAGCATGTCGCGGGTCCGCAGGCGGGTGACGAGCAGGGACTGGTGGGCGGCGCGAAACGTGGTGTCGGTGAGGAGCAGCGGCTTTTGCTCGCGAATCCACTGCGCGAACTTCTCGGGCCCGAGCTCCCGGAACCGGTCGCGCGAGCCGGGCGGGGGCTCTCCCTGGGTGGGCGCGGGGGGCGGAGGAGGCTCGGGCGCGGCCGTGTAGCCAGCCGGCCGCGCGACGCCGGGAAAGCCGTTGACCGTGATATCGGCCAGATACGTGAGCAGCCGGGTCGCCCGGTTTTGCCGCACCGGGAACCGAAACAACTCTGGCGTAAGGTCGATGAACCGGGTCGTGCAGCCTCCCGAGAGAAACACCTCATGACCGATCACGTTGAGCAAGAACGGCACGTTGGTCTTCACGCCCCGGACCCGAAATTCCTGGAGCGCCCGCTCCATGCGGATCGCCGCGTCCTCGAACCGCCGCCCGGACGCGCAGATCTTGAGGAGCAGCGAGTCGTAAAACGGCGTGATGATTCCCCCGGTGATCGCCGGCCCGCCGTCGGTGCGGATCCCCATGCCGCCGACCGAGCGATAATGAGTGATCCGCCCATAATCAGGCGTGAATTTGTTCGCGGGATCCTCGGTCGTGACCCGGCACTGGATCGCATGGCCCTGCACGTGCACGTCGGCCTGCGACTTGAGATCGATGACGGGGTCGTCGAGCGTACCCCCCCGCGCGATCACGATCTGGCTCTTCACCAGGTCGACCCCGGTGACGATCTCGGTGACCGTGTGCTCGACCTGGATCCGGGGGTTGACCTCGATGAAATAGAACGACCCGCTCGCGACGTCGACCAGGAACTCGACCGTGCCGGCGTTTTCATAGCGGACCTGGCGCGCGATCGCCAGGGCCGCCTGGTGGATGGCGTCGCGCACGGCGGGGTCGAGGCAGGGGGCGGGGGCGATCTCGATGATCTTCTGATGCCGCCTCTGCACCGAGCAGTCGCGCTCGTGCAGATGGACCAGATTGCCGGCCGAATCGCCCAGGATCTGGACCTCGATATGCTTGGCCTGCTCGATGAATTTCTCGATGAAGACGTCGGGTACGCCAAAGGCCGTTCCGGCTTCCCGGCGGGCCTGGTCGAGGGCCTGGTCGAGCTGGTCGGCCGAGCGGACGACCCGCATTCCGCGCCCGCCGCCGCCCATCGAGGCCTTGACGATCACCGGGTAGCCCAGGGTGCCGGCCAGCGCGTGCGCCTCGGAGCCCGGGAGGACCGGTTCGTCGCTTCCCGAGAGCACCGGAACGCCGGCGGCCCGCGCCAGCTTTCGCGCGGACACCTTGTCGCCCAGCCCCACCAGAACCTCGGGGCTCGGCCCCACGAACGCGACCCCCGCGTCCGCGCAGGCGCGGGCGAAGCCGGCGTTTTCGCTCAAGAATCCATAGCCGGGATGGATCGCGTCGACCTCTTTCTCGACCGCCAGACGCACAATCGCATCAATATCAAGATAGCTTTTAATCGGTTCGCCCGGCCGGCCGACCTGGTACGCCTCGTCGGCCTTGAGCCGATGGGTCGCGAACCGGTCCTCGTGGGAATAGATCGCGACCGTGCGAATCCCCAGCTCGTGGGCCGAGCGAAAGATCCGGATGGCGATCTCGCCGCGATTGGCGGCCATCAGTTTGCGAAACACCTTCATCAAATGTTCCTACGTGATTATAGGTCGAATGGGTCGCCGATTCGGTCAGGCGTCGTGATCGAGGTCGGTCTCGGCGACGACGGGGTTTTCCAGGGTTCCGATCGGCTCCACGCGGGCGCGGACGCGATCGCCGGGCTTCAGGAAGACGCCCGTCGCCGAGCCGACCCCGGCCGGCGTCCCGGTGGCGATCACGTCGCCGGGTTCGAGCGTCATCATTTCCGAGAGAAACGCGATCACCGCGGCCACGGGAAAGACCATCTCGGCCGTCGAGGCGTTTTGCTTGAGCTCGCCGTTCACCGAAAGGGTGATCGCCAGCGCCTGGGGGTCGGGAACGACGTCGGCCGACAAGATGCACGGCCCCATCGGGCAAAACGTGTCGTGCCACTTGCCGTGCATCCAGTCGAAAAACTTGTCGCGCTCGCGGGGCTTGCGCCCGGGGTTGGGCTTGTAGGCCCGATCGCTGATATCGTTGACCACCGTATAACCGGCCACGCAGCTCATGGCTTCGTCTTCCTCGATGTGGCGGCAGCGGCGGCCGATCACGACGCCGAGCTCGCATTCCCAATCGATCTGGTGGGGCGAGAC
>DAIDHE010000337.1 GCA_027459775.1 Planctomycetales bacterium
CCGCTGGAGCCGCTGGATCTCCAGAAAATCGACCTCGCCAAACATGTAGACTTCGAGCGGCGGCATGCGCGGTCCCGGCCCTGTCGTCGACGCCTTGCGGTCGATCGGGGCCACGACCCCGTTCGGCGAGGCCGCCCGACCGTCGGGCGACACCTCAAATCTACCTTGCGAAATCGCCAGGCGACAAGGGGACGGGCGCGGCCAGACGGCCTGGGATCGACGCAGGCGCCCTGAATCGCGCACTCGCCCAAGCTTAACGCGGGTGCATCCGTGCCGCGTCGCGGGCGTCGATTCGCCCCAGCAGGCGCAAGAGGCCGTCCAGAATGGTCAGCGGATGCGGCGGCCAGCCGGGGATATAGAGGTCGACCGGGAGCAGGTCCGTGACCCCGTCGTTCACCTCGGACCGGCCCCGGAACAGCCCGCCTGAGATCGCCTCGGCCCCGACCGCGATCACGAGCTTGGGCGCTGGCACGGCCGCGTGGGTCGTGAAGAGCGCCTGCTTCATGTTTTCACTGACCGGGCCGGTGACCACGATGCCGTCGGCGTGCCGCGGCGAGGCGACGAACTGGATCCCGAACCGGCCCAGATCGAACACCACGGTCCCGAGCACGTTCAGGTCGGCCTCCTCGGCGGCGTTTCCCCCCGCGCTCACCTGGCGAAGCTTGAGCGAACGGCCGAAGAGCCGGAGCATCTCGCCCTCGAGCGACCGGGCCAGAGCGTACTCGCGCCCGCTCCGCACGACCAGATCCTCCCGCGCGCGGACGGCCAGCCGGTGGTCGGTCGAAAACTGGATTGAGCCGGTCGGGCAAGCGGCCGTGCATTCGCCGCAAAAGAGGCACCGGCCCAGGTCGAGCGCCAGTCCCTGGCCGTCCTGGAAAAGGGCGTCGGTCGGGCACGCCGTCAGGCATTCCTGGCATCCCGCGCGACAGCGCGATTCGTCGAGCACGGGCAGGCCGCGCAGGCGGTCGGGGAGCACGGGCGGTGCGCCCGCTGGATACGGAATTGTACGCTTGCCCTGGCGAAACCGCTCGCGGAGTATTCGGAACATGGGCCGTCCTATCGCTCAGAGGTCATGGCCGCAGTAAGACAAGTTAAAGCTCTTATTACAGAGCGGGAAATCGGAAATCTGCTCGTCCCGAAGCGCCATCGCAAGCCCCATCCAGTTGTGGAACGAGGGGTCGACGATCTTGTATCGCGCGAACCGGCCGGCGTGATCGGTGAGCGCGACATGGCAAATCTCGCCGCGCCAGCCCTCGACCAGCGAGATCGCCAGATGATCGGGCCGAAGCGCGCCCGCGGGGGCCTCGATCGGCCCGTCGGGGAGGGACTGGAGCTGATCCATGATGAACGCGGCCGAGCGCTCGATTTCGAGCCAGCGGACGTAGGCCCGGGCGAAGACGTCGCCCGTGTTCCACGACGAGATCGGCGCCTGGGCGAAGCGATAGATGCCCGAGGGAAAGTCGCGGCGGGAGTCGCATTCCAGACCGCACGCGCGGGCCGCCGGGCCGACCAGCCCCAGGTCGGTCGCGACCTCGAGCGAGACCGTCCCCGTCCCCTCGAACCGCGCCTGTACCGACGACGAGTTCCAGAGCAGATCAACCGCGGTGGTCACGTCCCGGAGCGCCTTCTTGAGACGCTTCGAGCACTCCTCCACTCGGCTGGGCTCGACGTCAAATCGAACGCCGCCCGGGCGGACCATCCCCCGGCCGAACCGGCTGCCGCAAATCAGGGCGGTCAGATTGAGGAAGTCGCCCCGCAGCCGTCCACAATACGAAGCCGTCGGCAGAAACCCGACGTCGCCCGCGAGCGCGCCTAAGTCGCCCGTGTGATTGGCCAACCGCTCGAGCTCAAGCGCAATCGCCCGCAACGCATCGGCCCGGATCGGCGGCTGACGCCCCGCCAGGGCCTCGACCACCCGGCAATAGGCCGTCGCATGGCCGATCGACGTGTCGCCGGCGACCACCTCCATCAGGTGCGCGGTCTTTTTGTCGGGCCCGCCCACCAGCGAGCGCTCAATCCCCCGGTGCTGATACCCCAGCGAGATCTCCAGATGAAAGACCTGCTCGCCGTGGCACTGAAAGCGAAAATGACCCGGCTCGATCACCCCCGCGTGCACTGGGCCCACGGCGACCTCGTGGATCTCTTCACCTTCCACGCGGAAAAAATCGGTCACGCCGACCACGATCGGCTCGCCCGGCCCTCGTCCCCACGCGTCGTGTCCGCTCCGGTACGAGCCGTGGAATCGCACCGGCTTGAGCCACGGATGACCCTCGGGACGGACTCCATACTGCTCGGCGATCTCACGCTCGAAAAGATGCACCCGCGCGCAGTCCGGGGTCAGCGAGGCGAACGCGTCCAGTTCGAGCGTCGTCTTGCCGACGCCCAGCCGTGAGGATTCGCGATCAGCGAGCACGACGTAAAGGTCGACCCGCTCTGAACCGGCCGGGACGTCGCCAAAGAGCGCGGCCACCGCGAGCCCCTCGCGGGCCTGGTCGATCACGACCCGTCGAAAATCGGCGAACGGCAACGCCGCGATCGATCCCCGCGGGATCGCCTGGCCGGCTCGGGTCAGGGTGAGACCGCTCGTGTTCATGACCGGACCTCCAGGGATCGGGCCGCCTCGCGCAAGAGCGCCTCCAGGGGCGCGGGGATGTAAAGCCCCAGCATGAGCACAAGCGCCATGAAGAGCACGATGGGCAACCCGGTGGCGATGCCGTCGTGGAACCGGCCGTCGCCGTCGTCCGCGGGCGGGTTCCCCTGCACCACGGCCAGGACCGTCGCCCCCATGCCGATGAAGACCACGGCCAGAAGCAGCAAAAACAGCCCCCCCGCCAGATACCGGCCGCCCCCCAGGGCGGCGTTCAGGATCGTGAACTCGCTCACGAACGGCCCGAACGGCGGCGAGCCCGTGATGGCCAGGAAACCCGCCAGGAACAACCCCCCCGAAAGCGGCACGCGGCGAATCGCGCCGTGGACCTGATCGGTGAGCTTGGCGCCAAACGCCCGGTGAATGTTGCCCGCCGACAGAAACAACACGCCCTTGGTCAGGCCGTTGTTGATCAAGTGCAAGAGCGCCCCATAAGCCGCCAGCCCGCCGATCCCGATCCCCAGGATCAAAATACCCATATGCTCGACGCTGGAATAGGCCAGCATGCGTTTGAAATCGCGCTGGCGGGCCATGAACACGGCGGCCACGGCCATCGAAAAGAGCCCCATGAAGATCATGATCTCGCGGGCCAGGGGAGCACCCGAGCCGGCCACGCAGATCTGGTAGATCCGCAGGATCGCCAGGAAGGCGCAGCTCGTGACTCCACCGGCCAGAAGCGCCCCCACCAGCCCGGGCGCTTCGCCGTAGGCGTCGGGCTTCCAGGTATGCATCGGTGCCAGGCCCATCTTGGTGCCGTAGCCGATCAACAGCAGCACGAACGCCGCCCGCAGCCAGGGCTGCGAAAGCCGCGGGGCCTCGCGCACCAGGTCGTCGAAAAAGAGGGTCGGCTCGAGCCCC
This sequence comes from Planctomycetales bacterium, assembly GCA_027459775.1. Classification (GTDB taxonomy): domain Bacteria; phylum Planctomycetota; class Planctomycetia; order Isosphaerales; family Isosphaeraceae; genus JAKBAP01. The sequence goes on from DAIDHE010000337.1 coordinate 3,506, forward strand.
GACTTGAGCGACGCATAGGCCAGGAAAAACGAACCGAAAAGCGCCAGCGCGATGCCCACCGAGCCGATCAGCAGGTATTTCCAGACGGCCTCGAGCGAGCGGGCGTTGTGGTTGAAATAAATCAAGGGCGCGCTCGCGAGGGTGGTCGCTTCCATCGAGACCCACATGAGGCCCAGATGGTGCGCCAGCACGACCAGGGTCATCATCGCCAGCATCGCGAAGAGGTTGGCGCAAAAGAGCCGATTGGGCCGATCCGATCGCAGCGCCAGATACCCCGGCGCATAGAGCGAGCAGATGGCGAAGAGGACGGCCAGCAGGCCCAGGACGAGCTTGCCCAGGCCGTCGAGCCACAGCCAGGCCTCGGCCCCTGAGCTCGCGCCGCCGTCGCCCGCGTGGGCGACGGCCCAGTACACGAGCGCCAGGTTCCCGAGCCCCCCCGCCGGCAACAGCCACGGTCGGATGCGATTCGAGGGAACCGCCAGGGCGCACGCACCCATCACCAGCGGAAACACGATCAGCATTTCATACATGGGCTATTCCTTGAGCTCCGAAAGATGCTCGGTGCTGATCGACGCGAACTCGCGGCTGATGTGGTGAATGATGATCCCCATGACGAAGACCGCCGTGAACAGGTCGAGCAACACCCCGGCCTCGACCAGAAACGGCATCGCCTCGAGCAGCAAGACCCCGAACAAGAACAGCCCGTTCTCCAGGATCAGATAGCCCAGCACTTGCATGATGGCCTTGCGCCTGGTCGTGAGCATCAAAAACCCCGTCCACACCGTCGCCAGCGACGCCGGCACGAACAGCATCTCCGCGTGCTCGCTCGCCAGTGGGAGCGTCGAGGAATAGACGATCGCCAGCCCGGTCCCGACCGCCCCCAGAAACAGCGAGCTCATATAGCCGACGACCGGATTGACCTCGTGCTGGATGTTGGCCTCGCGCATCGCATGCAAGAGAAACCACGGGATCACATATCCCTTGAGCGCGATCGTCACGACCACCAGCAGGATCCCCCGCGGATGGATCTCGGGATGGACCAGAAGCGGCAAGAACCCCAGCAGAATCCCCTGAAGCGCCACCGCGTTCACCACCCCCTTGATGCGGCTCACGCCCAGGGCGACGAAATTGAGCGCGAGCGCCATGATGAGAATCGGGTCGAGAAGCTGGGCCATCGATTCACCTCGCGAGCAAGACCACGCCGAACGCCGACAACAGACAGGCCGCCACCAGCAGGGTGGGCACGTGCAACAGCCGCAGCCGAGCCATCACCGATTCCACGACGCCGACCACGACCGCGATCAAGAGCATCCCCACGACGAACACCGGCCACGCCAGCCACGCCGAGCCCAGCCCCGCCGAGAACGCCACCCGCGCCACCAAAGCGCTGAAAACGAACAACTTGATCGCCGCCCCGTACAGGATCATCCCGAAGGCCGGCCCGCTATGATCGAGCACCATCACCTCGTGGATCATCGTGAGCTCGAGGTGGGTGTTGGGATCGTCGAACGGAATCCGCGAGTTCTCGGCGAGCAACACGATGAACCAGCTCAGGAGCACGAGCGCCAGCGACGCGCCCGCCGTCGACCAGTGCGCCGCCAGCGAGCCGCCCAGCATCCCCCCCATCGAGAGCGAGCCGGTGAGCTTGGCCAGGACGAGCAGCCCCAGGAAAAACGCCGGCTCCGCCAGACAGGCAAACGTCACCTCGCGCGCGGCCCCCATCCCCTCGAAGGGCGAGCCCGTGTCGAGCGCCGCCAGCGCCGTGAAGAACCGCCCCAAACCCAGCAGATACGCAAACAGCACCAGATCGCCGGCGAACGACACCGGCGCGGCCGCGCCGGCCAGGGGAATGAACAGGCTCGCCAGCGCCGCCGTCGCCAACCCCGCCGCGGGCCCCGCCCGAAAGACCCATGTCGTCGTCCCGCCGATCACCGAACCCTTTTGAAACAACTTGATCAAATCATAATATGGCTGTAAAACCGGCGGCCCGACCCGGCCGGCGAAAAACGCCTTGGTCTTGCCGATCACCCCCAAAAGCAAGGGCGGGAACCCGAGCGCGAACAGCACGTGGGCTGCGTCACGGGCGATCGTCTCCATCAGGCCCCTCCTACCGCCAGAGCAAAAGCAAGACCAGCGCGAGGAAAATATAAAAGACATACATCTGGATGCTTCCCCGCTGAAACACCCGGAACCAGGAAAAGATCCAGCCGCCAAGTCGAAACGCCGGCAGCACGACGTCGTCCAGGACCACGTCCGGAACGTGGCCGTGATAGGCGGCCCGACCTGGGAAGAGCGGCAGATACCGGCTGCGCTTCACGCGCGGCAGCAGCACCCAGCGAAACATCCCGACCAGGGTCGCCGCGAACGACGAGGCCGTGTATTGAATGCGCGCGGTCGGGGCCGCGTATCCGCAACCCCAGACCGGCCCCGTCGCCGCCGTTCCAAGCTTCACGAGCGATCCCAGGGCGAGGCTCGCGAGCAAAAGCAGGCCGAGAAGCACGAGGCCCATCACCGAGATCCAGCCGAGGGGCGCAAGCGCGCACAATCGTGTCGTTGTCGCGAGCTCGGGGGCCCAGGCGGCGATGCCGCGCTCGAGCGTGGGCGCGACCAGGAACGGCATGAGCCCGATGACGGCGCAACAGCCCACGAGCGCGAACATGGGGACGAGCATGGTCGCGGGCGATTCGTCGGCGTGGACCGCCCGTCTCGTCCGGGCCGTGCCCAGGAAGACCACCCCAAACGCCTTGGCGAAGCACGCCGCGGCGAGCGCTCCGATCAAGGCCAGGGCGGGCGCGGCGAACGAGGCGCCGAGAAACGAAGGACCAGCGCCTGTTCCTAGCGTCCCGAACAGCCCGACGTAAATCAGGAATTCGCTGACGAAGCCATTGAGCGGAGGAAGCCCGCAGATCGCGACCGCCCCGGTCAAGAACGCGAGGGCCGTCCAAGGCATCGTCCGGCTCAGACCCCCCAGCTGGTCCATCTCGCGCGTGTGCGTCGCGTGCACGACCGAGCCCGCGCTCAGGAACAAGAGCGCCTTGAACAACGAGTGGTTCCAGACGTGTAGCAACGCTCCCGCCAGGCCGAGCGCCACCCAGTCGGCTCGACCTAGCGACCGCCCGATCAAGGCCAGGCCCAGCCCCATCAGGATGATGCCGATGTTCTCGATGCTGTGGTAGGCCAAGAGCCGCTTCAAGTCATGCTGGCCAATCGCGAAGGCGACCCCCAGAACCCCGGAAATCGCCCCCAGGGCGAGGACGACCACCCCCCAGGCCACGGGAGGATTCGAAAACAGCGAGGTCACTCGAACCAGCCCGTAGATCCCCATTTTGAGGATCACGCCCGACATCATCGCCGACACATGGCTGGGCGCGATCGCGTGCGCGCTCGGCAGCCAGATATGCAAGGGCATCATGCCCGCCTTCAGGCCAAACCCCAGGAGCGCCAGCGTGAAGATCGCCGTCGCCATCGGCCGCGTGACGCCCCCCGGCTCGAGCCGAACCCAGGCAAACGTTCCGCCGGCCGAGTGCAATAGCGCGAACACCCCGAACAGGCACAGCGTCGCGACGTGCGCCGCCGCCAGATAAATCCAGCCCGCGACGCGGACCTCTTCCTGGTCGTCTTCCGTCGTGACCAGGAAAAAGGCCGCAAGCGCCATGATCTCCCAGCCGATCAAGAACACCACGCCGTCCCCCGCGATCACGACCAGCCCCATCGCCGCGGACATGAGCCCATAAAAAAAACGCAGCTTGCGGCCGTCCCGCGGATGCTCGGTCTGTCGCCAATAACCCAGGCCGTAGACCCCGCCGAGCGCCGAGATCACGAACACCGGCGCCACGAAGATCGCCGACAACCCGTCGATCGCCACCCGCACGACGCCGCCAGGGAGCGACGTCGGCAACGACAACGGCTCGCCGTCGCCGGTCGCCCAGAACCAGCCGACTCCCGCGAGACCCAGAGCGCTGCCTACCACCCCGAGCGCCATCGCCCCCCTCTGGCCGATCATCGACGTCCGCGCCCCGAGCAACCCCGGAAGGCCGCTCAAGCCGACCACGATGATCCCCAGGAGAACGAGTATGACGCTCACGATGGCCCCCATACCCCGCGAAGAGCCGCCCAGGCCAGGGCCGCGAGCAGCACGATCACCATGTAGCCGAGGTAAACATTGACCTTTCCTTGCTGAAGAATGCGCAGCCGCGAAAATCGCTCGCCGCAGCCCTCGAAAAGCGGCTCGTAAACCCGGCTGGTGACCGGGTCGGGCGACGCCGACAGGAACTCGGCGCGCCCGGGGAAAAGCCCGCGGGGGGCGGTTCGACTCGTGCCCGGGCGCAGCGACCGCGGCAGCAGCTTGAGCGCGGTCGTCGCCGCGAACGACCCGCCCGTGTACTGGATGCGAGCGCTCGGCGCGGCATACCCGCAGCCCCAGACGGGACCGGTCGCCATCGCCCGGGCTCGCGTGAGCGCGGCCGCGCCTCCGGCCGCGGCGGCCGCGACGGCGATCACGAGGGCGTTGATCCAGCCCAGGGTTTCGAGCGGGAGCTCGACCAATTCCCGCGCCGCGTGGGCCCCGTCCGCGCCCCTCGTAATCTGCTCGACCGCGCCCGCGAGCAAGCGCGCGAGCAGCGCCGGCGCCATGGCCGCGCCCAGACACAGGACGACCAGAACGGCCATCGGAGCAAGCATCCAGACCGAGGATTCATGTGCATGAGCCGCGGCAGAGCTCCGGGGCGAGCCCAGAAGCGCGATCCCCGTGAGGCGTACGAAGACGATCGCCGCCAGCCCTCCCACCAGGGCGAGCCCGCTCACGGCCAGAAGCGCGGGCAGTCCCCCTCCGTTGGTCGCCAGGCCCCATTTCAGGAGGCTCAAATACATCAGCCATTCGCTGACAAAGCCATTCAACGGGGGCAGGGCCGTGATCGCGACCGCGCCCACCATCATCGCCGCGCCGGTCCACGGCATGCGCTTCATCAGCCCGCCCATCGTCTCGATGTCGCGCTCGCCCGTGCCGTGGAGCACGCTGCCGGCCGTGAGAAACATCAGGCTCTTCATGATCGCGTGATTCCAGACGTGCAAGAGCGCCGCCGAGACCGCCAGCACCGCCATCGCGGGCGCTCCCCGGGCCCACGCCCACAGCCCCACGCCCAGGGCCAGCACGATCAAGCCCATGTTCTCGATACTCGAATAGGCCAGCACCCGCTTCACGTCGCGCTGATGGAGGGCAAGCGCGACGGCGACCAGCGCCGTCATCAAACCCACGCCCGCCAGCGTCGGCCCCCACCAGGGAGCGGGCCGACCCAGAAAACCGACGATGCGCAGCAATCCATAAAGCCCCATCTTGATCATCACGCCCGACATCAGAGCCGAAACGTGCGAGGGCGCCGCGGGATGGGCTTCGGGCAGCCATACGTGAATCGGTACCAGGCCGGCCTTCGCCCCAAACCCCACGAGCGCCAGTACGAAGATCACCCCCGACCAGACCGGGCCCTGGACGGCCAGCCGCCCGAAGGCGTCGAAATCCAGTCCTCCCGCCCGGCCGCCGAGAATCAGGAACATCGCCAGCAAACACGCCGCGCCCAGGTGCGTTGCCACCAGATAGATCCAGCCCGCCCGCCGCGCTTCGGCTTTCTCGTCCTCGAACGTCACCAGAAAATACGCCGACAGCGACATGATTTCCCAGGACATGAGAAACACCAGGGCGGTCCGCGCGATCACGACCATGATCATGCCCGCGACGAACAGGTTGAAGAACAACCACGAAGCCGCGAGCGATTTCCGGCCGCGATAGGCCATGAGATAACCGCCGCCGTACACCGCCGCCAGCGGCGAGACGACCAGGATCGGCAGCAAGAAAAACGCGCTCAAGGGGTCCAGTCCGACATGGAACTCGCCGTGAAACGAATCCCAGGCGAATCGCGCGGACAGGGGCGCGCCCCCGCGCAGCATCGGAATCGCCAGCGCGAAACCCGCCAGGCACATGGCGACCGCGGCGACCACCCCGCACGCCGTGGTGAAGATCGCCTTTCCAGCTCCGCCGCTCGCGGCGGATCGATCAGTTTCCGGAGTGACATCCATGTGTTTGGCTTACTTTCCCGATGTGACGGCGGCCGCCGCGAGGCCGGCCTCGACCCTGCTCGCCTCGCGGAGGATCTCGTCGCGACCCGCCCTGCGCAGGACGGCGGCCTTGAACGACGGGTCGTGAAGCGCGAACGACAGCCGCGAAAGCATGCGCAGATGGCTGCGCACGGTGGGGCAAATCAGGGAAAAGAGCACGTAAACCGGCTTGCCGTCGAGCGCTCCAAAGTCGACCGGGCGCTCCAGGTAACAAAGCGTGACCATGGGCCGCTCGACGTGGAGCACGATGGGATTGCGCACGTGCGGCACCGCGATGCCGTCGCCCACGGCCGTCGTGGCCGAGGCCTCCCGCGCCAGAAACAGCCGCAAGAGCAGCTCCCGATCGACCCCCTCGGGGAGCGGCAAAACCTCGACCAGGGCCCGCAGCGCCCGGTCCTTGTTGGTGTCTTTCAGGTCGTGGAAGATCCCACCCGCCTCGAGCCCGTCCACCAGGGTCTGACCGGGCTCGTCCTCGGCCTCCAGCCGGTCGAAGACCTCGACCGAAAACTTGATCCCATTCACCGTCGCCCATTCCAGGAGCTCGAAGCGATTGAACCGAGGCTGGCCGTTGACATGTCGCGCCGGCAGACCGCGCTGGTGGATCCAGCGGGTCACCGTCGACTCCGAAACATTGAGGAATCGGCTCACATCTCGAACCGTCAGTTGCATGGCTCTTTCACCCGCCTCGAGGACGAACCTCGCTTGCGACCCCCCGACCGATCGCCCACGCCCGGCTTTTCCGGCTCAGGACGAGCCGCCGCCGCGCCCCGTCGGGCCCCGGACCGCGCCAGCCGCTCTTCCGCCCGCCCGATCGCCTGAATGATCTGCTCCCGCGATTCCTGACCCAGCACCGTCCGCCGCACGTCCGGGTCGCGGAGCACGAACGACAACTTGGCCATCAAATGCAGGTGCGCGCGCGTGGTCGGGCTGATGATTGTGAACAAGGTGTTCACGGGCTGGCCGTCGAGTGCGCCGTATTCGATCGAACGCTCCAGGAAACAGAGCGAAAGCAGCGGCCTCCGCACGTGCAGCACGACCGGATTGCGCACGTGCGGAATCGCGATCCCATCCCCAACGCCCGTCGAGGCGATCGCCTCCCGCGCCAGCAGCACCCTGAGCAAGAACGCCCGGTCGACCTCTTCCGGCAGGCGCAACAACCCCACCACCTCTTGAAGAGCCGTCGCCTGGTCCACCCCCGAAACGCGATAGTACACGCCCCCCGCCTCGAGCGCGTCCAGCAACGACGGAATCGGCTGATCCTCGGCCTCGGGCTCGCGGAAAATCTCGCTCGAGACGCTCAGTCGACGCGAGGTCGCCCACTCCAGAACCTCCGCCCGATTGAACCGATACTGGTCCTGGACCCGGTACGCCGGAATCACCTGCTGCTTGATCCAACGATAGATCGTCTTCTCGGACACCTCAAGCAGACCGGCGGTGTCGCGCACCGAAAGATTCATGGAGAATGCTCCGCCGACTTCACGGAGGACGTCGATTCCAGAAGGCCGCGGCGAGCCGGCCTCAGCGCTTGGCCGCGCCCGCCGCGCCCGCGCCGGCGCCCGCCTCTTCGTGCTCCTCGAGCGCCTTGGTCAGGATTCCCACGACCACCGCGTTGAGCGACTTTTTCTCCTCGATCGCCCAGCTCGCCAGCCGCTCGTGGATCGGGGGAGGCATCCGAATCTGAAAGTGAACCACTGTCTCCGGCATCGATCAGCACCTTGTCTAGAAGCCATCCGGACTCAAAAAACCAGAGCCAAGCCGTCGGAGGACATCCTTGACTCTGATGGACATCTCTGGACAATGGTAAAGTCCGCCGCCCAAATGTCAACTGAAATTCATTGTTGTCACTTGACGGGAGCTTGAGTCCCGTCCCCTTGTAGAGCCGTCCGGTCGCGTTTCGTCAGTTGAAGAATCGAGCCAGGTGCACTCGCCACGCCGTCGCCCTGAGGAGACTCTCATGCCCCTTGACCCAACCACCCCGCGCGGCGATCTGGCCGGATTCAAAAAATACTGGCGTGCCGATCTGTTGTCGGGTTTCTTGGTGTTCCTGATCGCTCTTCCGCTGTCGCTCGGCATTTCGATCGCTTGCGGATACCCTCCCCTGGCTGGAATCTTCACCGCCGTGATCGGCTCGCTGCTGGCGCCGCTCGTCAGCAACTCGGAGCTCACGGTCAAGGGGCCGGCGGCGGGGCTCATCGTCATCGCCATCGGCTGCATCCAGGATTTCGGCGGCGATGGGATGATGGGGGGGTTCTCGGCGGCGGATCTCGCCGCATACAAGTCTGCGCTCGCCATCGGCGTGGCGGCGGCCGTGCTCCAGATCGTCTTCAGCCTGGCGCGGGGGGGGATCCTCGGCGATTTCTTCCCCGGTTCGGTGGTCCACGGCATGCTCGCGGCCATCGGCGTCATCATCATTCTCAAGCAATTCCCTGTCGCCATGGGGGTGGACGCCAGGGGCGAACCGCTGGAATTGCTCCGCCGCGTTCCCGAGATCCTGGGCGAGGCCAACCCCGCCATCGCCGCCATCGGCGCCGTGAGCCTCGCCATCATGTTCCTGTGGCCGTACCTGGGCAAGAAGATCCCCCGCTTGAAAGCCGTCCCATCACCCATCGTGGTCCTGGCGGCGGCCATACCGCTGGGATTGATCTGCGATCTCATGCATCAACATTATTATCGTTTTCACGGAAATAAATACGAGCTGGGCGGCCAGTATCTCATCGCCATGCCCGACCGCGTTTTCGGCATGTTCGACCAGATCACGCCCCCCGATTTCACGGCCCTGATCCACCTGAAAGCCTGGAAATGGGTGGGCCTGTTCTTCATCATCGGCAGCCTCGAATCGCTGCTCAGCACCAAGGCGATCGATCTGCTCGACCCCTGGAAGCGGAAAACGAATCTCAATCGCGACCTGCTGGCGATCGGCATGGGAAACCTGGGGGCCGCGCTCCTGGGCGGGTTACCGATGATCTCGGAGATCGTCCGCTCGAAGGCCAACATCGACAACGGCGCGCGCACCCGGTTCGCGGCGTTCTGGCACGGGGTGCTGCTCCTGGTCTGCGTGGCGATCATCCCCACGCTCCTGCACCGGATCCCGCTGGCCGCCCTGGCCGCGATGCTCGTCTACACCGGCTTTCGCCTCGCGCATCCAAGCGAGTTCTTGTATGTCTATCGAATCGGACGTGAGCAACTGTTGATCTTCGTCGCGACCCTGGTCGCCGTGTTGGCCACGGACCTTCTGGTCGGCGTGCTTCTCGGCATCGCGATCAAGATCCTGATCCATCTCATGAATGGGCTGCCGCTCCGGTCGATCGTCATGCCATTCCTGGAAATCGAGCGTCTGGAGGAAAACACCTGCGTGATCCGGGCGCATCATTCGGCGGTCTTCAGCAACTGGATTCCGTTCCGCCGCCAGCTCGAGGATCTGGGGCTGGTCCAGAGGCAGAATCTCGTGCTCGACTTTTCCGCCACCAAGCTGGTCGATCACACAACGATGGAAAAGCTCCACGAGCTCGAGCGTGAGTTCAAGCGCGAAAACCTCACGCTCGAGATCGTCGGACTGGACGTCCATCGGCAACTGTCCCGCCACCCGCTGGCGGCTCGAAAACGCGCCCTGGCGACGGTCAGGCGGATCACCCTGGTCACCGATCCCGCCGTGGTGGATTCCATCACGCGGCAGATCGGCGAGCTGGGCGCCAGCGGTTACACACTCACCCGCTGTCAGGGCGCGGGGCGGCGCGAACTGGGCGCGGTGACGGCGGTCCCCGTCGAGCGCGTTCGCGTCGAGGTGGTCATGCACCCCGCCCTCGCCGAACCGTTCCTCGATTACTTGCGCAAGGACGTGATGCCTCGTTATCCATTGACCGCGTGCGTCGAGACGGTCAAGGTTCTTCGCTCCGACGGGTTTTCCTCGACCAGGAACGCGTCGCCAGGATCGGCGGGGGCCTCGTCTGATTGAGGTCTGCGTGGTCGAACAGACTCCGTGATCTCCTACCGATCGTTGAGCTTCGCCTCAGCCCCGCTTGCGACCGTGCGCTGCCGATTTGGGGCGCTCGGCGGAAACGGTGAGCGAGCTCAAGAATGCGACCAGGGCCTTACGGTCGGCGAAGGAGAGCTTGGTATAGCGGATCCTGGTCTTGGCGGCCTCGCCGTCGTGGCGCTCGATGGCGTCGTCGAGGGTGTCGGCCCGGCCGTCGTGAAGGTAAGGAGCGGAATCGGCGACGCCCCACAAGGGCGGGGTCCGCCACTCGGTCGGCCCCGCCGGGCCCGACCGCGGCGATTGATCCTGGGCCAGGTCGCCCAACCTCGGGGGCGCGACGGGCGCTCCATAGTAGGTCGCGGAATCGCCCGAGGACGCCCCCATGTCGTGAAGCAGAAGGTCGCTGTAAATCCCCCGCGCCGCGCCCAGTCTTGGCGCATGGCAGGCCGCGCAGCCGATCGATTCAAACACGGTGTATCCCCACGGAGGCATGGCGCCATTGTCCATCGGCCGCCGCGCCGGCGGCGCGAGCCGGCTCAGAAAAGTTGTCAACGAGATGCATTGATCTTCATCCAAGTCGATCTTGATCTTGGATGGCTCGAATTCGCCGGCGGGCGCGAGACTCGTCTGGTGCTGACCCGGTACCTCAAGGCCGAGCTCGTTGGAACAAGCGGCCCGCACGAAGCCGTCGAGGCTCGCCATCTGAGCTTTCCAGCCGAATCGGCCGAGCCGGCCCTCGGGCAGGCTGCTCACGCGGCCCTTGATCTCGGAGAATTTCGGGAACCTGCGCTTCTCGGCCTCGCGCAGGACCGATTCGGGGATCGCGTCGAGAATCCCCGCGCCAAAAAGCGCAGGCGTGTTCCGGCTCGCCGTCCTGAGCGTCTTGAACTCCTCGCGCGTCTGCACGGCAGAAAACGACTCGATCTTCCTCAGCCGCTCTT
>DAIDHE010000338.1 GCA_027459775.1 Planctomycetales bacterium
CGACGGAAAGAAGGGCCGCGTAGGCGTCGGCCGCGACGTCGGGCTCGACTTGAGCGCCGACCGTTCCCGCGGCCGGCTCTTCCGCCGCGGCGATGATGAGCGCGAACTTGCCCACCTTTCGCCTGAGCTTGGCCACGATCCGCTCGGCGGTCGCCTCGCCGATCCCGGGAAACGTGGCGAGCTCCTTGATCTGCTGGTCCTGGATCATCCGCGCCAGATCGCGAACCGGGCGCACCATGGCGCGGAGCGCCTTCCGCGGACCGACGCCGTCGACCGAGCAAAAGACGTCGAAGAACTCGCGGTCGACCGGCGAGAGAAACCCGACAAGTCGAGGCGAAAGCCGCGTCGCCATCCCGCCCCCCTCGAGATAACAGACCGTGTCCAGGGCCACGATTTCGCCGATGCGCGACTGAAGCGCGCGTCGCGCGTGCTCGGGCACGAGGACCTCGAGCTGGAACGCCCCGACCTCGATGAGCGCCGATTCCTCGGCCAGCGCCGTCAGCAGACCGCGTACCTTGGTGAGCACGAGTTCAACCGTCTCCTCATCGTTCTTGCGAATGCTCTGATGCTTTGTTCAGACATTCTGCCCGAACCGCGGCTCGACGACAAGGCGAGTCGACGAGCGGACCGCGCGCGGCGGGCGGGCTCGATCCGCGATCGAGGGCGGGCGACCATCGCGCGAACGGCGCGTGACGGAGCGGCTCGAGGGTGCTCGCGCGCGGCGCGTGATCGAGCCTCGCGCGTTTTTTTCAAAAATTTTTTCGCGCGTCGCGCGCGATCGCGCGCCGACCGCGACGGTTGCCCTGGCGCGCGCGATCGGCCGCGCTGCCGCGCGCGACCGAAGGGGGTGGCACGCCGCCCCATGCGCGAATATCCTTGAAAACAAGGGTGTTCAGCACATCACGGTAGAGCATGAGCACAATGCGAAAAACATAATACTTAAATAGTAACATAGTACTATTCAATAGTGGGTTAGGGATCGCACGGCGGGATCGCCGCGCGGGTCTGAAAAATCGGCGGGATTTTTGTCAAGTTCGACTTCCAAAAGTTGAAAGATTTGGTATGACTTGGCGCAGGGACCGGTTGACTCATGCCGGTCGGACGCAAGCGAGTATGTCTTGGAACGAGGTGAGACCGATGGCGGTTAAGAAAGCTGCTGCACCCAAGAAGGCGACCCCCGTGAAGGCCGCTGCGAAGAAGGCCGCCCCCAAGAAGGCGGCGCCGAAGAAGACGACCGCGAAGAAGGCCGACGCCAAGTCGAAGCCCGCGCCGTCCAAGAAGACGACCACCAAGAAGACGACTGGCAAGTCGTGATCTTGGCCCGACCCGCGAGGGTCGGGAGGGCCTGATGTCCCGCGTCCTCGAGCCGGGGTCTTGATCCCGGCTCGGGGCGCACCCCGCCAACCAACAGTTGATCTTGTTCGTGGAGGCTCATGCCGATTTCAGCACTTCGTCGGATTTGGTTCGACCACGTCTCTCGGTTGGTTTGATCCTCGGTTTGTCCGCGACCCTCCCGCGTTTTTCAGCCTCCATCCGATCACGGCCCGCCGGCGTTTCCAACCGAGACGCCGGCGGGCCGTTGCATTGGCGTCCTCTCGACGCCCGAGTGCGCGGACCCGAACGCCAAGCCGCTCTTCCATTATTCTCCGCGGTCGTTATGATGCCGCCTCCCTGGGTTCGGCCATCCCAGGACGACGGCATTTCGCGCGGACCTCGCCCTCTGTCGGGCGGCGGTCAAGTTCACACGACGGCCCGCGGCCGGCCGCGACATCGGGCCCCGCGGCCCGAGAGCAGGATGCGTCTCATGATCGCCTCTGGTTTCCGCGGGGTCTCGCGCTCGTTCGCGGCGATCGCAATCGCACTCGCGATCCTCGCCCAGGGCCCGGCTTGCACCCCTTATCTGGGCACGACGTCGACCAGCTTCCTGCGTCACGCACGCTCGAACCCCGATCCCAACCTGCGCTACCTGGCCTATTCCAAGCTGGGCTCGCCCGAGCTTTACGACGACGATCGGGAGAAGGAAATCGCCGTCGATTTCTTGATCAAGCGTTATCAGGAAGGACGCGAGCCGATCGCGATCCGCGCGATGATCATCCGCAGTCTCGGCAATCTGCGCGCGGGCCGCGCGCGTGAGGTGGTGCTCAAGGCCGTGGGCGAGTCGGATTCCGTCCTTCGCGTCGAGGGATGCCGGGCGCTCGGGAAAGTCGGTCGACCGGAAGACGCGACGACTCTGGCGCGCGTGATGGCGACCGACACGCTCGAGGACGGCAGGATCGCGGCGATCGAGGCGCTTGGCGTGCTCAAGAACCAGGATCCGCGAATCCTTGTCATGCTCGTGGACGGCATGGAGAACGACGATCCGGCGATCCGGCTCGAGTGCGTGACGTCGCTCAGAGCCATCACGGGGGCGGATCATGGATTGCTGGCGGCGGATTGGCGGCGCGCGCTGGGGCTATCGAGCGAGGGCTCGACCGCCCAGGTGAAACCGGCCCCGATCGCCGTGCCCGCGACCAGACCGGGACCGTTCGCAAGGATCGCGAACGCCGCCGCCAAGGGCCGCGCGGAGACATTGCAAGCGCCGACGTCGAACCTCACCCCGCCAAAGTTAACCTCGCCTCAGTAGTGCGATTCGAGAAGACGCCGGTGCGTTCGATTTCTAGGGATCGGGCTCATTGCCGGTTCGCTCGTCGTGCTAGAGTGGCGAAGAGTGAACCTGGCCGAGGGCGTGCGCGTCCTTGAGCACGCAGGGTTGTTTTTGCTTCGCGGGGCAATGGGGCTAGGGGTCGCGATGGACGAGCGTACGCTCGAGCTGCTGGAATTCGACGCGGTCCGTCGACTGGCGGCCGCGCGAGCGGCGACGGCGCTCGGGCGTGCGCGGGCGATGGCGCTCGAGCCGTTGCCCGATCTTGATGGGGTTCACGAGCGGCAAGCGATTCTGGCCGAGATGGTGGAAGCGATCGGCGCTGGACTTCGTCCGTCGTTCGGCGGGCTTGGCGACATTCGTCCGCTGGTGCGCCGCGCGGCCGTCGGTGGCGTGCTCGAGACCGAAGAGCTCGCAGCGATCCTGGACGCGCTCCGCTCGATGGCCGAGCTCGACGGCTGGGTCGCGCGGGTCGGCGACCGGTTTCCCAGGCTGGGCGGGCTGCGCGCAGGCATGGGCGAGTTCTCGGGGCTGGTCGCGGCGATCGGCGGCTGCCTCGATTCGCGCGGCCGGATCATCGACTCCGCCAGCCGCAGGTTGGCCCTGCTTCGCGGAGAGATCGCGCGGCTCGAGGAAAAGATTCAGGAGACGCTCAGGCGTCTCGTCCGCTCGAGCGAGGTCAAGCGCTTTCTGCGCTATCCCAACTTCACGATGGTCGGGCACCATTTTGTGCTGCCGGTCAACAAGGAACATCGGGGCGAGATCCCCGGCTCAGTGCTCCGCGCCAGCGCCAGCAACGAGACGGTCTACATCGAGCCGGCCGCGATCGGGGAACAATCGGCCCAACTCTCGCTGCTGAAGGCGCGCGAACAGAAGGAGCTCAGGCGCATCTTGCGATGGCTAAGCGCGCTCGTGGGCCAGGTCGCCGATTCGCTGCTGGCGACGATCGAGACCGCGGCCGAGCTCGACTTGATCCATGCCAAGGCGCGGTACAGCCTCGATTACGCGATGACGGCCCCGGCGATCGAAGGCGACGGGGCGCTGGTGTTGCGCGGGGCTCGGCATCCGCTGCTGGAGGCGTATTTCCGCGGCGATCGGGCGATCGCGGCCGAGCCTTCCCCGGACGCGGGCGACCTGAGCGGGTCGCCCCGGGTGGTGACTCCGATCGATCTGGCCCTGGGGTCGGCCTATCGCTCCCTCGTGGTGACGGGGCCGAACACGGGGGGCAAGACAGTCGCGCTCAAGACGGTGGGGCTGCTGGCCGTGATGGCCCAATCGGGGCTGCACGTGCCCGCGGCCGAGGGGTCGCGGTTTCCCGTGTTCGACCAGGTCTTGCTCGACGTCGGGGACGAGCAGAGCCTGGAGCAATCGCTCTCGGCGTTCTTGGCCCATGTGCGGCGGATCACCGAGATCCTGGGGCTGGCGAGCGAGCGGTCGCTGGTTCTCCTGGACGAGCTCGGCGCGGGAACGGACCCGGCCGATGGGGCCGCGCTGGGGCGCGCGATCCTGGACGAGCTCGACGCGATCGGCTGCTGCTCGATCGTGACGACGCACATTGGCGACCTCAAGATCCACGCGCTTTCCAACCCCCGCGCCGAGAACGCGGCCGTGGCCTTTGACGAGCTGACGCTGCGGCCATTGTATCGTCTGGTGATCGGCGACGTGGGGGCTTCGAACGCGCTCAAGATCGCGCGGCATCTCAAGCTCCCCGAGCAAGTCGCCGCGCGGGCCGAGCGCTATCTGGCCGAGAGCAAGAGCGGTCAGCTTCCCGAATGGGAGCTCCTGGTCCAGGCGCGAAAAGAGGCCGAGGACGCGCGGCGGCGGGCGCACGCGGCCGAGGTCGAGTCTCTCCGCGTGCAGGAGGCGTTCGCCAGGCGGCTGGTGGAGCTCGAACAAGAGGCGCGCAAGGGCGACGTGCTCGCCCAGGCCCGCGCCCGGCTCGAAGTCGGCGACAAGGTCGTCGTTCCGCGCCTGGGCTACGATCGGCCAGGCCGGCTGGTGCGGCTCGATCATCGCAAACGGACGGCCAAGGTCGCCATCGGCCACGTCACCTGGGACGTCGCGGTCGACGAACTGGTCCCCCAGAACCCCCGAGTCACCGGGCCCGACTCGGCCAACGAGCCCTCACGCCCGAGGCCGACTTTCACACCGCTGAATGAGACCGAGGAATGAGCTGGACCTGCGCGGGGGACGGGCGGCCGATCACCCCTGGCACTTGAGATAAATGGTCGCGAGCGGCGGAATCCGGAGTGAAAGGTGGAACGGCCGGCCGCCGTGGGGCTCGGGGATCCCCCACGCACCCCCTTCATTGCCGGCGTTCGAGCCGCCGTAAATCTCGGAATCCGTGTTGAGGATCTCGCGATAGAATCCCCCACGCGGCACTCCGATGCGATAGCATTCGCGCACCACCGGGGTGAAATTACAGACCACCACGATCGCCTGATTGCCGTCGCGCGCCCGCCGCAGAAAGGCGATCACGCTGTTCTCCCAATCATGGAGCTCGAGCCATTCGTAGCCCTGCCACTCGAAATCGACCTGGTGCAGGGCTGGCTCGGACTTATAAACCGCGTTCAAGTCCTTGACGAGCGAGAGCACCCCGCGGTGGTCGCGCCATTCGAGCAGATGCCAGTCCAGGCTCTCGTCGTGCCGCCATTCGCGCCACTGGGCGATCTCGTCTCCCATGAAGAGCAGCTTCTTGCCGGGATGGGCGAACATGTAGCCGTACAGCAGCCGGAGATTGGCCGTTTTCTGCCAGATATCGCCGGGCATCTTGTCGAGCAGCGACCCCTTGCCATGCACCACCTCGTCGTGCGACAGCGGCAGGATGAAATTCTCGGTGAAGGCGTAAATCATGCTAAACGTCAGAGCGCCGTGCTCGTACTTGCGATACACGGGATCCTTGGACATATAGGCAAGCGTATCATTCATCCAGCCCATGTTCCACTTGAGGCTGAAACCCAGGCCCCCCAGATAGGTCGGCCGGGAGACGCCCGACCACGAGGTCGATTCCTCGGCGATCGTGAGCACGCCGGGGTGTTCCTTGTGGCAGAGCTCGTTCATCCGCTTAAGAAAGTCGATCGCTTCGAGATTCTCGTTGCCGCCATGGCGATTGGGAACCCACTCGCCGGCCTTGCGCGAATAATCGAGATAGAGCATCGAGGCGACGGCGTCGACCCGCAGGCCGTCCAGGTGATAGCGATCGAGCCAGAAGAGGGCGTTGCCGAACAGGAAATTCCGCACCTCGGCCCGGCCGTAGTTGAAGATTTTGGTCCCCCAGTCGCGGTGCTCGCCGAGCCTCGGGTCGGAGTGTTCATAGAGGTGGGTGCCGTCGAAATAGCCGAGTCCGTGGGCGTCGTTGGGGAAATGGGCGGGAACCCAGTCGAGAATGACGCCGAATCCGTGGCGATGCAGGGTGTCGACAAAATAGGCGAAATCGTCGGGCCCGCCGTGCCGGGACGTTGGCGCGAAGTAGCCCACCGGCTGATAACCCCAACTGCCGTCGAATGGATGCTCCGTGATCGGCAAGAGCTCGACGTGGGTGAAGCCGGTGTATTCCAGATGGGCCACGAGCTGATCGGCCAGCGTGCGATAATCGAGGAACGCGTTCCCTGCGCCCCGCTTCCAGGATCCCAGATGGATCTCGTACACCGAGATCGGCTGGTCGAGCGCCTGCCTCCGGGCCCGGCTCGCCATCCATTCGTCGTCGCTCCAGGTGAGCTTCTCCAGATCCCACACGATCGAGGCGGTCCGCGGGCGGAGCTCGGCCGCGAATCCGTAGGGGTCGGATTTCTGCATCAGGTAGCCGGCATTCCGGCTCTTGATCTCGTATTTATAGACCTCGCCCGCGACCAGGTCGGGGACGAAGAGCTCCCAGACTCCCGATGAGCCGCGGTTGGCCATCGGGTGTCTGCGCCCGTCCCAGTGATTGAAATCGCCGACGACGCTCACACGCTGGGCGTTGGGCGCCCAGACCGCGAAATGAACGCCTCGAAAGCCACCGTGAGTGCGTATATGAGCACCCAATCGCTCGTAGTTGCGATAGTGCGTACCCTCCGAGATCAAGTGCAGGTCGAAGTCGGAAAGCAAGGGCCCCAGGGAATAGGGGTCGACGAACTCCCAGGCGTGCCCCTCGGGACTGGCGACTCGCAGGCGGTACGCCGGTCCGCTGGGCTGGTCGGCCAGGATCGCCGAGAAGAAACCGTCCGGATGGATTCGCTCCATCAAGTACGGGATCCCGGGCTCGCCCTTCGCCAGGTCGACCAGCCACGCCATGCTCGCCTCGGGCAAGAACGCCCGCACGACGTAGCTCTTTCCCTTGGAACCCGCGGGTCCACACTCGTGGGGGCCCAGGATCGTGAACGGATTCCAGTGGTCGGCGTTCACGATCAATTTGACGTCATGGTCGGGCAGGGCGGATGTGGGCTTGGTCTCGACGGGCATGGCTCTAGGCTCGCATCAGGGCGGGCGCCCGTGGTCCAGGCGACCACGCGACTTCATCATTCATACTTAGCGAACACGACCAGCCGTCGCAACCTCCCAACCGCGACTTTCGCCCGATGCACGGTCGGTTTGTAGGGGTTGCGATCAACCCAGCTCCAGCATCCGATCGAGGGCGACCCTGGCCCAGCGCGCGGTCTCGGCGTCGACCTGGATCCGGTTGATCGGAGTTCCGCGCTCCAGATTGGCCAGGCACCACGCCAGATGCGGTGGATCGATACGATACATGGTCGAGCACATGCAGACCATGGGTGAGAGGAACCGGATCGACTTGTCGGGATGGCGCTTGGCGAGGCGATTCACGAGATGTAGCTCGGTGCCGACACCCCAGCTCGAGCATGGCTCGGCCTGATCGATGGTGTTGATGATGAACTCCGTCGAGCCGACAAGGTCGGCGGCGTCGACGACTTCCATCATGCACTCGGGATGGACCAAGACCTTGCCGGAGGGCTCGAGCCGGCGAAACTGGTCAATATGGCCAGGCTTGAACATTTGGTGGACCGAGCAGTGTCCCTTCCAGAGCAGGATCTGGTGGTCCTGGATCGACGCGCCGGTGTTTCCGCCCAGCGGCTCGCGAGGATCCCAGACGGCCATCCGATCGAGTGCGATTCCCATGGCCTTGGCGGTGTTGCGTCCCAGGTGTTGATCTGGGAAAAAGAGGACGCGGGGCCGGCGTCCCAGCGCCCAGTCGAGGATCTTGCGGGCGTTTGAGCTCGTGCAGACGATGCCGCCATGGCGCCCGCAGAAGGATTTAAGGGCCGCGGACGAGTTGATATAAGTCACGGGAGTGATCTGGTCGACATCGAGATGTTGGGCGAGCTCGGCCCAGGCGGTCTCGACCGACTCCACGTCGGCCATGTCGGCCATGCTGCAACCGGCCGCCCGATCGGGGAGATGGACGGAGACCTCGGGCGCTGAGAGAATGTCGGCGGTCTCGGCCATGAAATGCACGCCACAGAAGACAATCGCCTGGCAGACGCGATTCCGCCCGGCGAGCTGGCTCAGCTTCAGGCTGTCGCCGGTCAAGTCGGCATGGCGGATGACCTCGTCTTGCTGATAGTGATGACCGAGGACCAAGAGCGATCGGCCCAGCCGATCCTTGACGGAAGTGATGATCTCTTCAAGGGTTCTTGCATCGAGATCGCGATAATCCGAAAACGGCGTCGCGGTGGTCGACGGGGGCGTGCGTGGGTTCAAGGTGTCGATCATGGAATGAGCGGCGTGGTTAAGGGGGTTCGGGGGCTTGCTCGAGAGCGATGGCCAGGCGGAATCAAACCCGCGAAAAAAAGCTGGACCGGCCGGCTGTCCCGAAAGCGCTTCGTGCCCGTATTATATCAATCTGAATCACGAAGACGAGACTCACTGGTAAGGACCGTCGCCGCTCTCCCTGTCGAGAACGCTCCTGACCAAGGAAGATGAGCCCAAAGTCGTGATGCTTGGTGGCTGTCTCGCGGACCACGGAGTGGAGTTCGATGGGCGCCGTCCTGATCGTGGACGATAATGCGGCGGACCGCGCGCTCTTTCGCGCGATCCTCGGCCGGGCCGGCTATACGGTCCACGAGGTCGAGCGGGGGCGCGACGTGCTGGAAAAAGCACGCGCGGTCCGCCCTCACATCGTCATTCTGGACGTCAATCTGCCCGATCAAAACGGCCTCGAGGTCTGCCGGGCGATCCGTGCGGATCGCGAGCTGGCGGGCCTGCCGGTCCTCATGCTCACCGTCCGCCATGACGACTCGGATGTGCTCAAGGGGCTCGAGGCCGGGGCCGACGACTACGTGGCCAAGGATTCCGATCCCACGATCATCATCGGCCGCGTGGGGCGATTGATCCAGTTCCGGCAGATGTCGGGGCTGACGATGCTCAATCAGCAGCTCCTCCAGGTGGGCCGGCTCATGGCGGGGATCGTGCATGAGATCCGTGGCCCGCTTTCGGTGATCCGCGGTTCGGCCGAGCTCCTGAGAGTGTGCCCCGCCGGCGACCCTGACAATGCCCAGTGGGTCGAATCGATCGTGCGGAACTGCCAGATTCTTCAACTCCGGCTCGACCATCTCATGGCGACCGTGCGGGGGGGCTCGACCACGATCAAGGTCGTCGACTTGAACGAGCTGGCCGCGGAGACCGTGGAGCTTTTCGTTCGCGGCCTGTCGCCTTCCGAACGCGGGATCGAGGTCGAGGTGCGATTGGACGCGGCGGGCGCGCGGACGCGGTGCGATGCGGGACGGTTGATGCAGGTGTTGCTCAATTTGCTCAACAACGCGCGACAGGCGATCCTGAGCGCCCGGCGCACGGGTAAGGTCGTGGTGCGTACAGAGACGATCGAGCACGAGGGCCGGCGCTGGGTGGTCCTCGAGGTGGCCGACGACGGACCGGGGATTCCTCCCCCGTTCCTGGACCGGATCTTCGAGCCCTTTTTCACGACCCGACCGGACGGCGCGGGATACGGACTTTACCTCGCGTCCGAGATTCTGCGGGAACAAGGAGGCCGGTTGACGGCGCGAAACAAAGAAAACTCGGGGGCGGTCTTCTCGGTATGGCTCGACGAAGCGCCTGACCTTCCTTCCGACCAGGTGGAGGGGGGCGAATTCCAACAGGGTTCTCAGGCGGAACGGGACAGGTGAGGCGAACGCGTCAATTCACGAACGAGGGCGATCCGAGAGGCCGACCATGCCCAATCCCGTGGATCGAAGGTCGCGTGAGTCCCGCCTCAACCGTATCCGATCGGCGCTCCTGCTCAGTCTCCCCTGGCTGGTGCTGGCGGCGTTCGCGATTTCCAGGCTGAGGCAAACCGACGCGGTTGTCGTGGCGGTGGGCGCCTTGCTCATGTTGGGCGTCACCCAGGTGGTCCTGAACGCGATCGAACGCGCTCGCTATCTGGTTCCACTCGACAAGCTGACCGAGTCGGTGCGTGAAACGATCACCGGGGTCCGCGACTCTCCGCTGGCCGCCCCCGCCCCCGTGCTCGACGACCTCACCCGCGAGATCGCGGTGCTCTCGCGGTTGGCGCGAAAGCGAAAGCCTGAGATCGCGCGCACACGCGCCACACCCAGCTCCGACGATCGCATGATCGAGCTCCCCCTGGCCGCCCTGACCCAGAGCGGCCTCTACGACGCACCATTACCCCAGGCCGACGGCGATCCCAACTTGTCAGGCGATTACTCAACCGCCGACATGGTCAACCGCCTCGACCCCATCAGCTTTCAATGGCTCGAATCAAGCGCCGCCGAACAGATTTTTCTGGGATTCACGCTCGAGGAGCTCAGGCGCAAGTCATTCCTCGACCTGCTCTATCCCGAGGACCGCGGCCGCGCGCGTGAAATGCTCTCTTATGCGCTTGTCAAGGGAGAGGCGCTCGGGCTCATCGTCCGTATCCGCACCGCCGACGGCAAGACTTACGCCGTCGAGGTCAACGTCGGTGCTCGCTATGGAACCAACCAGAAGGTCTCGCATCTCCGCTGCCATCTCACCGACGTCACCGAAAAGGTCCGTGCCGAGCGCCAGTTGCGGCTGCGCACCCAGGAGCTCACCCAGGTCAACGAGCAACTTCGGCGGATCAACCGCGAGCTCGAGGAGCTCAAGGACCGCTACACCGACCTCTACGAAAACGCACCCGCGATGTATTTCAGCCTGGATTCCTCGCGCAGAGTCGTCGAGTGCAATCAAACCATGCTGACGACCCTGGGCCGGACCCGTGAGCAAACCGTCTCACGAGTGCTGGACAAACTGGTCTCGCACTCGTGTCGCGACCAATTCCGGGCGTGGTTCGAGGATCTGCTCCAGGCGGGCGCGCTCGAGGAGGAAACGCGGTGGGTCAAGTCGAGCGGCGAGGTGATCGAGGTCTGGATGCTCGGGACGGTTGTGCGGACCGGCAAGGATTCAACCATTCACGCACGATTCCTGGCGCAGGACGTCACCGCCAAACGCAGGCTCGAGGCCGAGCTCCACGAGAAGAACGAGCGGCTTGCCGCGGCGAATGACGAGCTTTCCACCAAGAACCGCGAGCTCGACGAGTTTGTTCACGTTGTTTCGCACGATCTCCAGGAACCACTTCGGACCTTGATCGCGTTTTCGGATTTCCTTCAAAAGGATTTTGGCGACAGGCTTGAGGGCGAAGGCCGCGAGTACCTGTCGTACCTGGTCGACGCCTCGCGGAGAATGCGAGCGATGATCCAGGGGATGCTGACCTTGTCCCGAGCCGGCAAGGTGATTGGCGAGTTCTCCGCCGTCGACCTGGGCGACCTCATGACGGTCGTGGCCGCCGACGTGCGTGAGCTCTTCCGCAGCCGGGGAGGCGAGCTCAAGATCGCCGGGCCCCTCCCGGTCGTCTGGGGCGATCGCAACCGTCTCGGGCAACTCCTCGTGAATTTGATCAGTAATGGAATAAAATTCAACAAGAACAAGCATCCCATGGTCGAGGTCGGTCCCCTGGCCGACGAGCGCCCAGGCTCGGCCGACGGCGAGGTCGACCCGATGGGACCACGACTCGGGTTCTACGTGCGGGATAACGGAATCGGGATCGAGCCCCAGTTTCATGGTGCGATTTTTCAACTTTTCCGGCGACTACACACCCAGGAAGAATATGAAGGCACGGGGGCGGGGCTTGCCATCTGCGGTAAGATTATTCAGGCGCATGGTGGGCGCATCTGGGTGCTGAGTGCGCCCAACCAGGGTTCGACCTTCTGTATTCGCCTGCGTCGACCAGAATTGCAGGCAAGCGGTATCGCGGCGCCGGACGCATCCCTTGAGCCCCCGTCCACGGAGACGGCGGCGTCCCAGATGTCGACCGATGAATTCAACGCCCTCTGAATTTCACATTCTGCTCATTGAGGACAGTCGCGCCGACGCCAAGATCATCGAGCGCGCACTCAAAGAGGGGAATGTCAGCCACCGTCTCACCGTCATCCCCGACGGCCGCCAGGCCCTCGAATTCCTCTTCGCCTCCCACGACGACGTCCACGCCGAGAATACCGAGCCCGACCTGATCTTGCTCGACCTCAACCTGCCGGGGATCGACGGCTGTCAGGTGCTTTCGCGGATCAAGCAAGATCCGTTTCTCCGCATGATTCCCGTCGTCATCCTCACCACCTCCAATCGCGAGGAAGACATCCTCTCGACCTACAGCGCCGGTGCCAATACCTACATACCCAAACCCACTGAATACCCCAGCTACCGCGATCTGGTCGCGATTCTGCGGGGATATTGGGTGGATACGGCGGTGAAGGTTCCTCGGCCGCTCAGGCGGCCTCGCGCCGTCGAGCCCAGGGAACAATAGCGCTGCCTGGCGAAATCCGCTCACCCCCGCGCGACCTCGGCCAGCCCACGGCGTTCGCTGACGTACGCGGCGGAGAGGCGTTCCATGCCTTCCTCGATTGTGACACGAGGCCGGTAGCCAAAGTCGCGCAGGGCGGCGGCGCTGCTGAACCAGTGCGAGTTGGAGAGCTGGTGGACGAGGAAGCGGGTGAGCGGGGGTTCGTCAGACCTGCGCGTGATTGTATAGGCGAATTCGAGCATTCCGGCCGCGGCGAGGGCGAGGGCGCGGGGAACCGTCCGCGTGACCGGGGGCAAACCGGCGACCTTGAGAAACGAATTGATCATGTCCCAAAGCCGGATCGTCTCGCCCTGGGAGACGAAATAAACCCGGCCGGCCGGATCCGCGCCCGGCTCGAGATGGGATGCGGCCAGCAAGTGCCCGTCGACGGCGTTGTCGATGTAGATGGGGTCGATCACGGGGTCGCGTCCGCGGATTCGCACCAGGCGGCCCCGAGCGCCCCGGGCGATGATCCGCGGAAACAGGTTGTTGTCGCCCGGCCCCCAGACCAGATGCGGGCGGAGCGAGATGGTCGCCAGTTCGGGCCCATTCGCCGCCAGGATCATTTGCTCGGCGAGGGCCTTGGTCTTGGGATAGGCGGCCGAGAATCTCCGACAATAGCCGGCCGATTCGTCCACTCCCTCCAGATCGCGGCCGTCAAAGACCACGCTGGGCGAACTGGTGTAGATGAGCCGCCTCGCACCCAACGCCCGCGCTGCCTCGATCAGATTGCGCGCACCGTCGACGTTGGCCCGAAAGTACTCGCGTTCGGGCCCCCAGACTCCCGCCTTGGCGGCCGTGTGAAAAAGGGTCGTGCACCCCGCGACCGCGCGGTCGACCGCGGATCGATCGGCGACGTCGCCCAGGATCTGCTCCGCGCCGAGCGCGTCGACGTGGGCGTGGAATCGCCGGCTCAGGCTGCGCACCTCGCACCCCGCCTCGCGCAGCCGAGCCACCAGCGCGGAGCCGAGGAATCCGCCTCCGCCTGTTACCAGCACCCGGCCCAGGTCGCTCACGATCACGGCAGTCTCCTTGAGGCCCAGACGGCCAGTCGTTCGCGAAAAATCTTGGAATTGTGCCTGACGTCGACGGGGAACGACCGGTGGAAGAGGATCGTCTTGATCAAGCGCGTGTGCGGGAACGCCGCCGCCCGCTCGAGCAATTCCCGCGTGATTCGCGCCCGCTCGCCGCGGTCGAGCCTCCGCGTGGGCTCGATGCAGATGGTCGGGACAACCTCGCCGCCGCGCCTGGCCCCGACGAGCGCGGACCGCGCGACATCGGGGTGGGTATTGAAGATCGACTCGCAGGGGATGGTGAAAAGGGTCGTCTCGCCCACGATCACCCGGTGCGATTTCCGCCCCAGGAACCAGATTCGCCCCTGCTCGTCCAGCCGCCCAACGTCCCCCATTCGGTGATAGAGCCGGCCGGTGCGCGGGTCGACGATCTTCGAGGTCTGCGTCGCCTCGGGGCGATTGTAATACCCGCGGGTGACGACCGCCCCCGAAACCGCGATCTCTCCGGTCGAACCCACGGGCAATCGGAGATCGCTATACCAAACCGGAATCGCCTCGTCGTGAATGGGAATGATCGCGACCTCGAGACCAGCGACCGGACGGCCGACGCAGACGCCTCGGCCGAGATCGGTTTCATGACGCGTCTCGCCGAGAATCTCCGCGCTGCCAATCGAGGCGACCGGAAGCGCCTCGGTCGCGCCGTAGGGCGTGTAGATCTGGGCAGGCGGGTCGAGCAGAGGCGCCAGTCGCTCGAGCACCCGCGGCGACGCGGGCGCACCGGCCGAAACGATCCGCTTCAGCGTCGGGAAGCGGGCGCTTGCCTTCTCGGCCCCCTCGACCAACCGGCGGAGCAGGGCGGGAGAGCCGAAGAGATTCGTCACGCGATAACGCGCTAGGGGCTCGAGGATGTTCGCGGGATCCACCCGCCCCGGCCGCGTCGGGTCCATCACGGGGACGATCGCCGTCATTCCGAGCGCGGGCGCGTAAAGCGCGAAGAGCGGAAACGTGCAGAGGTCGATCTCGCCCGGCTCGATCTGATAGAGCCCCCGGAACGCCTCGATCTGAGCGTTGAAGATCGCATGAGTATAGCGCGCTCCCTTGGGCGGGCCGGTGCTGCCGCTCGTGAACAAGATGGCCGCGAGATCGTCGTCGATCACCGCGGACTCGAGGTTTTCGTCCATCGGCTCGAGCCCGCGGGCGCGGAGGTCGTCAAGCGCGAGCGCACCGCGCGCCAGCGATCCCGATCGTACGCGACCCACCACGATTCGCCGCTTGATCGTCGACCGGCCCCAGCCAAAGACGCGCTGGGGCGCGACCGCCCGGGGCACCCCGATGAAAACCGCCGGAGCTGACTCGCGGCACGCCCGGCCGATCGCCCGCAAACCGATCCCAGGATCGATCAGCACCGGAACCACCCGGGCCTTGAAGAGCGCGAAAACGAGTGCGAAAAAGTCGATGCTCGGCCGGACCATCACCACCGCGCGCGTTCCAGGCCCGATCCCGTACCCATGAAGCCCGGCCGAGAGCGCATCGCTCTCGATGTCGAGCTCGCCATAGGTGATCCGCGCATCGCCGTCGGCGCTGCCGCGCGCTCCCGGAACGACGACCGCGATCCGGTCGGGATCGCGCAAGGCGGCCGACTTGAGATGCTCGGCCACGTTGCGCGACGCGCGCTCGCCCGGCGACGGACTCAAGTGGAGGGCTCCTTGGTCACGAGCGAGCCGCCCAGAAACGCGCGCACCAGTGTGCCGGCCGCCTCGCGCTCGTCCTCGAAAAGATAATGCCCCGCGTCCGCGAATCGCGCGACCTGGGCGTGGGGAAACCGCCTGATCCACTCATCGAGAAACGATCCATCGAACACGAAATCGCGCATTCCCCACAGGATCAGCATCGGCGTCTTTCGAAACGCCTCCAGCCGGCTCTCAACCCACGAGACCAACTGGTGCGAACGGTCGGTCGGCCAGAGTGGGATATCCTGGACGAACCTGAGAATGGCTCGGCGATGGTCCCACGAATCATAGGGCGAGACATAGGCCGAGCGGACGTCGGGGCTCATGCGGTTCTTCGTACAGCCGATCATCGCGGTCCCCTGGGCGAAGGCGTTGAGCCCTTGAACCAGCAGTCCCCCCAGCGCGCGAGTGCGGCAGACGGCGATCGCCCAGGGCATGGCCTTGGCCGCGGGTTTATGAAACGCGGCCGTGTTGCAGACGACCAGCCGGGCGATGCGCTCGGGCCTGCGGGCGGCCGCCGCCATGCCGATCATCCCGCCCCAGTCATGGACGACAAGCGTCACGCCCGAATCGAGCCCCAGCCGGTCCATGAGCAGCTCCAGGTCGTCGACCCGGCTCTCGAGAGTGTAGTCGTAGGCCTGGTCGTCGGGCTTGGCCGATCGGCCGCAGCCGATGTGGTCGATCGCGACGACCCGATGCGAATCGCGGAGGTCGTCGATCAATCCGCGAAACAGGATCGACCAGCTCGGGTTTCCATGGACCATGACGACGGGCTCGCCGGCCCCTTCGTCGAGATAATGGAGCGCGAGCCCTCCGCGATCGAGATCGCGCCCCGGATGGTCGGCCAGAAACCGTTTTAGTGTTTGACTCATGTTCGATTGAGCGCGGGTCACCATTCGAGGCCCAGCATCATGCAATTGAGACCGCTGCCGATGCCGAGGAACGCCACCCTGTCGCCCGGGTGGAGGAACTCGCGCTCTTCCGCGAGCGCGGCCGAGAGCGGCAGCGAGACGGTCCCCATGTTCCCCAGATAGGCGTAGGTTGAAAAGTCCTTGGCCGCGGGGATCGACAGCGATTTCAAGATCGCGTCCCGATGCGAGCGCCCCACCTGGTGGCAGATTACCTTGTCGACCGAGTCGGGCGCCCAGCCCATGCGCTCGGTGAAGGCGCTCCAGGTGCGAGCTCCGAGCGCGACCCCATGGGTCAGCACCGAGGCCGCATCGGTGGTCGTGAACTGGCGATAGCGATGGTCGACGTCGTGGGGATCGGGCGCGACGCCCCAGCGGCACAGCTCGTGATGCTCGGGGGCCGACCGAACCGCCCCGCCCAGCAGCCGGCGGCGCCGGCGATTCGCGAACGAGCCATCGCTGAGCAAGACCGCGACGCCCCCGGAGCCCCCCGTGAGCGTCGCCAGCGACAGCCGATAAAACTCCATCGTCGGACCACGGTTGAGCTGGTCCACGACGATCTCGTTGATCTCGCGCGCCGACTCGCACGACACGACCATGCCGGCCTTGATCTGGCCCAGCTCGATACGGTTGGCGACCTCGATCATGCCCGACAGGACGCCCAGGCAGGCGTTGCCGACGTCGTGGACGGCGGCGTCGCCGCCGACCCCGAGCGCGGCCGCCGTTCGGCACGCCGTCGCCGGCTCGAAATGCTCACGACAAACGCCGCCGTGAATGAGCGCCCCCAGCCGGCCAGCCGGAAAATCGGCCGCTTCGAGCGCGCGCCGGCCAGCGGCGATCGCTCCGTCCGAAAGCCGATGCCCCTCCTCCCACCATCGCCGCTCCACGATCCCCGTGAGCGCCTCAAGCTGCCCAACCGGCAGCCGAAGCGCGCCATGAACCCGCTCCAGCCGCCGCTCGAGCTCGGCCGACGACACGACGACCGGGGCCATCTCGTATCCAATCGCGTCGATGTAAACCTTCGTGTATTTCATGGGGATCGGGACGTTTCTCGCCGGCGCTCTAGGCCAGGCCCAGGGTGAAGTTTTTCATCTGGTAGATA
>DAIDHE010000358.1 GCA_027459775.1 Planctomycetales bacterium
TAGAGCGCGTACGACCTCCAGCGGGTCACGAACAGGTCGGGCCGGCCGTCGCCGTCGTAGTCGCCGATGGCGACCCCATGGCCGTACCCTCGCGGCATCGCGGCAATCCCGGAGCGCTCGCTCGCGTCCTCGAACGTCCCGTCTCCCCGATTGCGAAAGAGCCGGTCGCTCGACGAGGGGTCCGCCCGATCCGGTGGAAATCGCCCCCCCTGCACGCAATAAACGTCGAGCCGGCCGTCGCCGTCATAGTCGAGCAGCCCGACCCCGCCGCACGACATCTCGGGAAGCTGATGGTCCGGCGACGAGCCATTGTCGAGTACGAACTCGAGCCCGGCCGCGCGCGCGCCGTCCTCGAACCAGGGCGTCGGCCCATGGTCGGGCGCGGCCGCTCGATCACCCTTCGATGCCCGCGGCAGCTCGTCCCGCAGCAAATCGGCCAGCGTACCGGCGCTCTCGAGCGTGGCGGGCGCTTCCGCCAGAGTCGCGGAAGCGCCTTGCTCGAGCTCACGAAACGCCCGCGCCTCGAAGTTCCTACCCAGCCGCTCGGCCAGGCTCGCAAGCTCCGGCAAATGGTCGGCGTAGCGGTCCTGTTTGTAGAGCCGATTGTAACGGTCGCGGTCGGCGTCGATCTGGGCCTTGCGGGTACGGAGCGCGGCCGCCGCCGCGCGGTCGCCTTGCTGTTCGCGAAGCTCGGCCAGCCGCGCGGTCGCACCGGTGTGGGCGGGCTCGAGCTTGAGCAGGGCTTCGAGAGCCGCGGACTCGCGCGCCAGATCGCCCCCGCGCTGCGCCAGCCAGGCCTTGAGCTCGGCGATTTCGGACGGTGTGAGCGCCCGAGCAGGCAGATGCTCGATCGCCTGCCAGGCAAGGTCGACCCGCCCCTCCGCGCGGGCCGAGTCCAGGAGCGCCTTCCACAGCCGCGCATCGTCGGGGCGAATCATGAGCATTGTCTCGAGCTCGCTTCGCGCCTGGTCGAAATCGCCCGACTGGGTCGCCAGGTGAGCGCGCGCGAGCGCCATCGCCGCGCGGTCGGCGGGGTCGGACGAGCCTGCCCCCTGGTCGAACATGCTCGCGTTGAACTCTAATGGAAAAGGCTCGAAGTCGAGCCCGACGTGTTCGCGAAGGAGTGCGAGCCGAGCCATGGGCTCGTGATCGGCGGACCACTCGGATTCGAGCAAGGCGCGCGCATCGGGCATGCGTCCCTGCTGGGCCAGAAGGATCAGCAAGGTCTTGCGCGCGGCCGGCGCGTCCGGGAGCGGCGAGCGGTGGGCGACGGCTCGTCTGAGATGGACCTCGGCCTTGGCGAGCAGGCTCATGGCGGAAGCGGCCAGACCGGCCTCAAGGCTGGCCGCGCCGGCCCAGGGCGAGTCGACCGGAATCCGCTCCCAGATCCCGAGCGCACGATCGAGCCGGCCGCGGGCGGCCTCGCAGCGGCCGAGCAAATAGACGGCCTCGGCCGCCCCGGGCCGGCGCGCGACCAGTGGCACGAGCCGCCTGCGGGCCGTGGCGAAGTCGCCGCTCTCGACCTCGGCGCGCGAGCGCGCGAGCTCGGCATGGAACCGACGATCGTCGAGCCACCTGCCCACGCCCAGGCCGAGCGCGACCAGCCCGGCCCCACCGAGCACGAACCACCATCGACGCGACAAATGCATGCCACTCGCTTTCCGACCCGGCCGGCTCATCGCGGCTGCGACTCCAGGCGCGAGCGATAATAATTCGCCAGGCCGATCTCGCCGCGCTTCTGATGATACTCGACCAGGATCCGCGTGGCCTCGGGATGGCCGGGACGGCTCGCCAGGATGCTCCGCAGCCAGCGGATCGACTCGTCCTCGCGCCCATGCGCCAGCATCCACCGCGCCATTTCGCAGCGAATATCGTTGTTGTTGGGATCGGCGATCAGGCGGTCGCGAATCCGCACGACGGCGAGCTGATCCTCGCGCAGTTGGGTCACCCGGCGGCGGACCTGCTCGGCCTCTTGCCTACGCCCCAGCCGCGTTAGCGCGAGCAATTGATTGTACAGCGAGTCGACGTCCAGAGGCGCGAACTTGACGGCCTGGTCCAGGAGCTTGAGCGCGGCTTCGTCGTGGCCCGCGCGAATCTCGAGGACCGCGCGGAGCTTGAGCACCTCGGGGTGGTTGGGATCGACCTTGATCGCCCGCTCGATCGAGCTCGAGGCCGACTCCAGGTCGCCGTCGTCGAGGGCGGTCCGCGCCAGTCCCACGTAACCCATGACGTCGTCGGGCCTCTGAGCCAGATAGCGCTCGAATTCCTGGGCGGCCTCTCGCGGCTGGTGCATGGACCGCAGCGTCTCGGCCAGCCCCAGCCGCGCCCGCGCGAGGCCCGGGTCGAGCGCGAGAGCCTGGCGATAGTGCCCTTCCATCGCGGCGGGGTTGTCGATCTCGATCCGGCGGTCGACCTCGGTCCACCACAAGTAGGGCCTGGCGTCGCGAGGCGCGTGGCGGATCCAGAGCTTGATCATCTTGACTGCCTGATCGAGGCGATAAGTCTCGAGAAACACCCGCGTGAGCGCCTCATCGAGCGGCGGGTCGGGTGCCTGGGCCTCGTTCAAGAGATTAAGCAGGATCGGCTCGGCTTCGATGAACCGGCCCTGCTTCACGAGCAGGAGGGCGCGCAGACGAAAGACCGGGCGTTCAGGGCAGCCCAGCCAGATGGCCCGATCCAGAAGCTGGCCCACCGGAGCGAAGTCCCCCTGCTCGAAGCGAGCCTGGGCCTCAAGAAGGGGAATCTCGCTGCTCGATGGGTCGAGTGTGCGCCAGTGGTCGAGAAGGGGGATGGCCCGATCAAACTGGGCGCGCGCGATTGCCCGCCGCGCCTGGCGAGCGGCGAGCGTCGTGCGGATGGGTTGCTGGGCCATGCAGATTCCGACCAACGCCAGAATCGCGACGATCGCCAGCACCCGCCAGCCCGCCGCGACAGCTCGCATGGCCGAAAGCGGATGGCTCAACGCACGCTGGGTCATCACCGATTCGCCTCATCGCCCTCCCGATCGCCGCCTAACGAGACGTTCGAGCTGGGCTTCCACGGATGCTCACCGAGCCCTGCGTTTGCGCCTAGCGCCCGCTCGCCTCTTGAGGGAGAGACGAGCCTTTGACTTCATGAGCGAAAGGAGGCGGCAAACTCGCTCGTTGTTGTTGATTTCGGCCTGCTCCTCGGGGATAAGCGATCCCTCCTGGGCTCGAGCGGACAGTTCGCCCATCCGCTCGCGGTCGACCTGATGAAAGCCGTGCGCCAGGATCGACCGCGCCGCCGCGACCGACAACGTCCCTTATTCCGGCTCAAGAACCCGGCTGAAGATCGCGATTTCACTCGTCTCCATGCAGACGGAGCTCATCATTCTCATCCATCTCCTGGTTCCAACCGACCCCACAAAAGCGATGATACCACGACCGGAACGAGGAAACGTGGTTGTCGCGATTTTTCGGCGTCGGAAGAACGGAGGTCTCGGGCTCAGGTGTCGGGATCGATCCCCAGCTCGCGAAGTTTGATCAAGAGTCGCTCGGCGCGTGCCCGTTCGGCGTCGGCGCGATGCTGCTCGGCGTCGGCACGATCCTGCTCGGCGGCGGCGCGACGTCGTTCGGACTCGGCGCGACGTCGTTCGGCCTCGGCGCGACGATGTTCCTCGAATGCGCGGCGCTCTCCGTCCTCGGCCCGCTCGACGGCTTCCAGGTAGGTCTGAAACACACGGCCGTCGGGACCGTAAAGCCTGAGCGAGCCGGTCGACATGTCGAACCGAACCCCCAACAGCGGACTGGTCCAGTCCGCGACGTCCTCAATCGGCGCCAACCGGTCTTGAACACGACGCCAGCCGGCCAATTCCTCGTTGTCGGGGTCGTAAACGTAATACTCCTCGACGCCGTACGTCTCGTAAAACCGAAACTTGTCGGCCATTCGCCCCGCTCGATTGCCGGGCGAGAGCACCTCGAAGACAACCTGAGGCGCGATACCCCCCTCTTTCCACTGCAAGTACGAGCTGCGATGGCCCTTGGGCCGCCCGATCACGACCATGGCGTCGGGCGCGGTGCACAGATCCCTCTCGCCCTGGACGGGATACCAGAGCAGATCGCCGGCGACGAAAACGTCA
>DAIDHE010000417.1 GCA_027459775.1 Planctomycetales bacterium
GGCGGGACGATCCCCTCGGATGGCACGAGAGATGCTTTAGAGAGGCGCCGTCGACGGGGATTTCCGACGTTGGTTGGAGTGCGACATCCTGGAAGACTCAAGGAGGAGAGGCCATGTTGGTACTGAGCAGGAAGCTCGGCCAGGGATTCCGCGTGGGTTCCGAGATCCGGGTGACGATCGTCAAAATTGACCGCAACTCGGTGCGCATCGGCATCGATGCGCCCGACGATGTCTCGGTGAAGCGCGAGGAGATCGTCTTCGAGCACTCGCTCGAGGAGATGTGTGAGGCGGAGACCGCCTGAGAATCGCGCATCCCAGAACGCCGAACGCCCCAGTCACGAACTCGGGCGAAAGGCCCGCGCTCGCGGTGAGGCGTCCAAGGGCATGCACCCGCGTGAGAGCCTACTTCGCGGCCTTGCGGGGCGGGATTCGGGTCTCGTACGTGAGCGATTGAGCCCCTTCGCGGGGATCGATGGCGATCACGGCGGCGTACTGCCGTAGCGGAAGGCCCGTCCACGATATCGGGTCCGATTTGAGTGGCACGAATGCGACGGCGCCGGTCGTTTCATTCGGAAGGTCCAGCTTGATTCGATCCTTGCCGTCAGGGAACGTCAGAATCGGCGTGAAGTCGACTTTGCGCTCGTCGCCTTTCTCATAGGGATAGCCAAAGCAGAGAATCCCTGGTCCCGGCAGAACCGCTCCGAAAAAGTCCCCCTCGTCGTTGGGGGCGGCCTCGTAAAACGCTCCCAGGCTGGCCTTCCCCTTGGTCACATAGCCCGTGACGCCGCGCTCGAAGGGGTTGT
This sequence comes from Planctomycetales bacterium, assembly GCA_027459775.1. Classification (GTDB taxonomy): domain Bacteria; phylum Planctomycetota; class Planctomycetia; order Isosphaerales; family Isosphaeraceae; genus JAKBAP01. Next base: position 804 of record DAIDHE010000417.1, read on the forward strand.
TCGGGCTGATGGGGAAATACGAGAGAGCGCCCTTCAAGGGTTTGCCCGTCTCCTGGTCGAGGACGCGAACGCGGAAGGGGATTCCGCGGACGAGCTCTAGGTCGGTCTCGACCACGGCCGGATCGTTGGGGGCGTCGACGGCTCGGCTGGCGCTGAAGTAGGGTTCGCCCCCCAGAGCCATGGCGATGAGCGAGTATTCGCTGGACTTGGGCACGTCCTTCACGACGTAGCGGCCGTTGGCGTCGGTCACGACCGGCTTGGCGGTCTGGTTTGCGCCCGCCGCGCTGACCTGCACCCCCGCCAGCGGCCGCCCGGTCCCCTTCTCGCGGACGACGCCTTTGAGCGTCACGGTCGCGACGCCCGCCCCGGCTTGCGCCTGGGCGAGCAGAAGCCGCGCCTTCTCAAGTCCAATTCGCTCCGCGTTGACCGATTCCGGAGAGACGTATCCCTTTGTGAACATGCGTTCCGCCCACTCCAATCGATCCTGGGCCCTCTTGAGATCGGCGAGGGCGGTCTTCACGGTCTCTTTCGCAGCCGCGGCCGCGCGATCATCAAGTGCGAGACGCCCTGCCTCGGCAAGCCCCCATTCCGTGGCGGACTTGAACTCCCGAGCCGGGACGGCGACCGGTCGCGGCGCCGCCTTGCCGTCGTCCCTGGGCGGGTCGGCCTTGAGCGTCAGCCCCGCGCCGGGAATAAGCAAGATCGCCCCCGCCCCGAAGACCAATCGAGAAACCCGCGAAGCCCGCCCGCCGTCCGAATCTGTTCGTTTCATGATGGACTCCAGTCGTTGGGACGTAACCTCCAGGGCGCGCACGCCCGGAAGCGGAAAAAGCGACCGCAAACGCGTTTTCTGTTCGATCACTCCCAGCAAGGTCCGCGCGTAAAGGGCGGGCTTGCAGCCGACGCCCGCGACGACGTCCATGTCGCAGCACCGCTCGCGTTCGCGACAGGCTTCGCGGTTCGCCCACCAGACGAGCGGATGGAACCACCAGATCACTTGCGCGACGAGCTGGAGCTTCCCCGCCAGGACGTCGCCGCGACGGATGTGAATGAGCTCATGCGCCAGGATCAGCCGGAGCTGCTCGAGGGGAGCCGACGAGACCAGTGGCGCGGGGATCAGGATCGCGGGTCGTACCACGCCAAAGGCGGCTGGCCCGACCGGCCGCGAGGTCACGATCAGATCGACCTTGCGCTTGAACCCGAGCCGGGCCTTGAGCTCCGCGAGCGCCTGCCCATACGGCTCGTCGACGGGGAGGACCGACCGCCTGATCAGGTTCCAGCAAACGAGCTGCTTCACCGCGACCCAGCCGGCGCAGATCACGAACCCCGCGAGCCAGACCGAAAAGAGCACGAGGCGATGGGCAGCTCGAGGAGTCGCTGCTCCCGACGTTTCCATGACCCGCGCCGCGCCCGCAAGAGCGCCCGCTTGCGAGGCCGCGAGAATCAAGGGCGGCCTCCCCCGTTGCTCGATCGCTGATACCCCCCTGCCCGCTTGCGCCCAACTGAAAACCCCCGTCGGGCTGCTCAACACGGGCGGAACGACAGACTTCAGGACCACCAGCATCCAGAGCGCATACGCCAGCCGGGGCCGATCGCGACAACGGAGCTTCACCACCACCCCGACCGCCACGGCCACGATCGTGACCTGCCACGTCTGGATCCACGCCAACCGAGCGAGATCGTCGAGTTCCAGGCTCATCGCGATTCGCCCTCCAGCCGGTCCAGGAGCTCTCGAAGCTGACGCACCTCGAGCTCGGACAACCCTCGGTCGTTGACCAGGTGCTGAAACAACGAGAGCACCTGGCCGTCAAACAGGCTCTTCAGAAGCTCGTCCATCACCTCGCCGATCACCTTGCCCGGCCGAACCATCGGCCGGTAAACGTTGCTTCGGCCCTCGCGATGCGTCTTCAAGTACCCCTTGGCCTCGAGTCGCCGCAGATACGTCTGCACCGTCTTGAAGTCGAGCCCCCGATCCTCGGGCAACGCGTCCATCACCTGGCGGACGGTCGCCCCCCCCAGCTTCCACACGATCCGTGCGATCTCGAGCTCCGACTTCGCGGGCGCGGGTCGTTTCGACATCTTCAACTCCCTCCAGAAGGCGTTCAGATGAAAGTCATCATAGCGTTCAATTGAACGCCGTCAAGGTGGGGGCGGTTTTTTCGCGGGCCGCCGCGACCCACCGGGCGAGGCCACGGCCTGGAGCTTGACTTCCCGCGAATCATTTCGCAGGCTGAGACTCATGAGCGAATCCTTGCGGGTGGTGATCGCGCCTGACAAATTTCGGGGCAGCCTGACGGCCACGGAGGCGGCCGAGGCGATGGGGCGCGGGGTGCGCGCGGCCGTGCCTGACGCGCGCATCGACCGGGTTCCGATGGCTGACGGCGGCGAAGGGACGGTCGAGGCCCTGGTCGCGGCGGCCGGCGGCGAGATTCGCGCGGTCGAGGTCGCGGGTCCGTTGGGCGCTCGCGTGACCGCCCGATTTGGATTGCTGGGAGACGGCACGACCGCGGTCGTCGAGATGGCCCAGGCGTCGGGGCTCGCTCTCGTAGCGAAAGCGGCGCGCGACCCGATGCGGGCCAGCACGCGTGGGACGGGGGAATTGCTCCTGGCCGCGATCGCGGCGGGCGCTCGCCGCGTGATCATGGGCATCGGCGGCAGTGCCACCAACGACGGCGGCGCGGGGCTGGGCCAGGCCCTCGGCTATCGCTTGCTCGACGATCAAGGTCGAGATCTGGAGCCAGGCGGCGGAGCGCTCGGCGGGCTCGCGAGAATCGAGCTCTCGGCGAAAGGGCACGAGCTCGAGGGCGTCGAGATCATCGTGGCCTGCGACGTCGACAATCCGTTGTGCGGGCCCTCGGGCGCGACCCGTGTCTTTGGGCCGCAAAAAGGCGTTACGCCCAGGACGGCCCCTCTTCTTGATGCGAATCTCGCCCACTACGCGGCGGTCGTCGAGCGCGACCTGGGCGTGTCGATCCGCGATCTGCCGGGCGCGGGCGCGGCCGGCGGACTGGGCGGCGGGCTGGTCGCGTTCACCCGTGCCCGGCTCGAACGCGGCGTCGAGATCGTCATGGACGCCGTCAAGCTCCGCGACCGGCTCGCGAACGCGGACCTTTGCCTGACCGGCGAGGGCAAGCTCGACGCCCAGAGCGCCCATGGCAAGACCGTCGCCGGCGTCGGCCGCCTGGCCTGGACGCTCGGCGTCCCGACCCTGGTCTTCGCTGGCGTGATCGAGGCCGGCGCGGTCGCCAAGCTCGGCGATCATGTGACCGCGGCCTTCGCCCTGTGCGAGGGCGCGATCACGCAAGCCGAGGCGATTGCGCAGGCGGGTCCGCTGCTCGAGCAACGGGTCGAACAGGCCCTGGGCGAATTCCTCGCCAAGCGCCGCGGATAGGACCGGGTCGAGCTCGCCGCTCGATTCGCGGTAAGCTGTCCGGATGAATGGTCAAGAACCACAGGGCGAGTTCGGGCTGATCGAGTGGATTCGACGCCGTCAGGTCGCGCGCCCCGGCTCGTGGACCAGGCTGGGGATCGGCGACGATTGCGCGATCTTGCAACCGCCAAGCGGGCGGCCGATTCTGGCCACGACCGACATGCTCATGGACGGCCGTCATTTTGTGCTCGAGCGCGACGGCGCCGAGGCGGCGGGCTACAAGGCGCTCGGGGTGAACCTCTCGGACGTGGCGGCGATGGCCGGTGTTCCCCGGGTCGCGCTCATCGCGGTCGCCCTGCCGCGGGGGGCGGCCGTGGCGATCGCCCAGGGGTTGCACCGGGGGGCGCGGGCGATGGCCGATCGATTCGACGTCGAGCTGGTCGGCGGCGACACCAACGCCTGGGACGGGCCGCTGGTGGTCGCGGTGACGGTCCTCGGCGAGGCCGCCGACCGGGGTCCGGTCGCCCGCTCGGGCGCGCGTGCGGGTGACGCGATCCTGGTCACCGGCCCCCTGGGCGGGAGCCTTCCCTCGGGCCGGCACCTCCGCCCAGAGCCCAGGGTCGAGCTCGCGCTCGCGATGCACCAGCTTGCGGCGATCCACGCAATGATCGATGTCTCCGACGGCCTGGCCAGCGACCTGGGCCACATCCTTGAGGAAAGCGGCGGCCTGGGCGCGATCCTCGACGCCGACCAGATCCCGATCCACGCCGACGCCATGACGGCCTCGCGCACCGACGGTTCCGTCCCGCTCGTTCGAGCACTCTCGGACGGCGAGGATTTCGAGCTTTGCCTGACCGTCGACCCCGGCGATGCCCGACGAATTCTGGGTGCCCTGCCAGTCGTGCGCCAGATCGGATTCGTCACGGCGGAGAATGCCCGGCTCTTGCGATTCCCCGACGGACAGCTTGAGCCCCTGACCGCGCGCGGCTTTGACCATCTTCGAGAGACCACCTAGACCTCCGCCGCCTCGAGTCCCGTTCATGAGCCCTAACGACGCCAACGCCCTGTTCACGATCGAGCTCGCCGCCGAGTCCGACGCCGATCGGCTGGGCCGGGCGATCGCGCTCTCGGCCCGACCTGGGCTTGTGATCGGGCTCGTGGGGCCCTTGGGCGCGGGCAAGACCCGGCTCGCCCGCGCGATCGCTGAGTCGCTCGACGTCGACCCTCGCGCGATCTCGAGCCCGACATTTATGCTCATCCACGAGTACGAGGGCCGGCTGCCCATCGCGCATCTCGACGTCTACCGCCTGAACCAGGCGGCAGAGTTCGAGGATCTGGGAGCGGCCGATTATTTCGCCGGGCCTGGGATCTGCCTCGTTGAGTGGGCTGACCGCGTCGCCGGCCTGCTCCCCGTCGACCGCTGGGAGATCCGTCTCGAGCCGACCGGCCCCACCACGCGCACAGTCGTGATCGTGATCCCAGCCGTCGACCGCGACCCGTTTGGCCACCAGCTTGCCAGAGTCGGCCTGTCACCCCGCGCTCTTTGACGGCCCCCGCCGGGCGACCTAGCTTTCAGTGTGTTCCTGACCGGCGTTTGGTCGGATACGGTGCCGGTCCAGGTGCGTCCGGCGGGTCAAACGGAGTCAACCACGGTGAGCGTCGCTGTTTGCAGTGCTCCTGATCGCGTCTCGTCGCCGCGTGTTCGCGACGCCTTCCGACCCCGCGTGGTCGACAGCTTCGACGAGGCCGGCCTGAACCCGGCCGTGCTCGAGAGCCTGGTTCTCAAATACATGCTGAGCGTGGGGATGGCGCCCGGCCGCCGCATTGCCGCGGAGCTCGGGCTGCCGTTCGGCCCGTTCCCCGAATTCCTTCGCCAGCTCAAGAACCAGCAGATCCTGACCTACGCCAATTCGTCTTCGGCCGGCGACTACGTCTATTCACTCACCGACACCGGCCGAGGGCGGGCGCGCGATTACCAGGCCGAATGCGCCTATGTGGGGACCGCGCCCGTGCCGTATCGGGCGTATCTCGAGGCCGTCGCCGCTCAGACCATCACCAGCGAGCATCCCAAGGAAGAGGATCTGCGGCGGGCGTTCGCCGACCTGATCGTCCCCGACGCGGTCTTCGAGCTCCTGGGCCCGGCGATCAATTCCGGACGCGGGCTCTTCCTCTACGGCTATCCCGGCAACGGCAAGACCAGCATCGCCGAGCGGATCACCCGCTGTTTCGGCACGACGGTCTGGATCCCCCGAGTCATCGACGCCGAGGGGCAGATCATCAAGCTCTTCGACCCCGCCAACCACGAGCTGCTGGAAAACGATCGCGCGGGCGGCTTGCTCGACGATTCCGATTACGACCGCCGCTGGGTGCGAATCCGCCGGCCGACGATCGTGGTCGGCGGCGAGCTGCGGATGGAGGATCTGGAGATCCATTACGACCCGCTCACCAAGGTCTGCGAGGCCCCCATGCAGCTCAAGAGCAACATGGGCACCTTCCTCATCGACGACTTCGGCCGCCAGCGGATGGCGCCCGTCGAGCTGCTCAATCGCTGGATCGTCCCGCTCGAGAAGCGCTACGACTTCCTGAGCCTGCCCAACGGCAAGAAAATCCGGGTGCCATTCGATCAATTGATCATTTTCTCAACGAATCTCGATCCCAGCCAGCTCGTGGACGAGGCGTTTCTCAGGCGCATTCCCTACAAGATCAACGCCGCCGATCCCAGCGAGGAGACGTTTCGCGCGATGATCGAGGCGTTCGCTCCCAAGCTGGGGTTCGGGGCCGTCGACCGCGCGGCGGTCGACCACCTGGTGCACGAACACTACGCCAAGGTCGGCCGGCCGTTTCGTTGTTGTCACCCTCGCGACCTCTTGCTCCAGGTCCGCAACTATTGCGTCTACAACCAGCTTGCACTCGAGCTCAAACCCCATTATTTCGATTTCGCCGTGATGAATTATTTCACGCCGTTGTGACCGCTCTCGCGCGCCGACTCGGCTCGCGCCCTGGAGCTGGCCCGATTCGCCCCACAAATCGTATTGGGCTCGACCACTCGGGCGCGGCGCATCGCGCCGAAATGTTGCAAAAAAACAACATGACTTCCGCGGGCGCTTGACCATCTCGCAAGGGTGTGATACAGAATCGACCTTGGCGACCGAGCGCTCTGATCGAGCGCTGTCAAGCCGCTGAACATGTCAAACTCCGCTCCGTGATTCGCGAGGCGGCGGCGCGCGGAGGTTCGTCTCTTTTCCATAGGAGGAGGGCTTTCACCCCGAGGCGATTTCGCGAGAGGGGTTGCGTGGAGGCGCGTCATGAGGCTTCGCGTTTTGGGATTGCTCGCGAGTTGGGTTCTCGTCGCGGTGGGTCAGGCCGCGGCCGGGCAGATTGATCTCACCTTCGATCAGCCGGCGCTCGACAACAACGACCCGATTTACAATTTCTACAACGGCGGCGACACGTACCTGGGCAAGGGCCCCGGGCCCAATTACGGCGTCTCGTTTGATCTTTTCGCCCGCGTCTTCACCCAGACCTCGGGCCTGACCGGCACGTTCACCGCGCCCGGCATCATGGAGCTCTACAGCGACAACGCACGGGAAGGGCAAGGGATCTCGACCACCATGAACGTGGCCGGGGGATTCACCACCCAGGTCTTGTTTGACTATGCCGCGATCGATTCGGCCGGCCAGTTGAGTCTCTACAGCGGGCTCAACGGCACCGGAACCCTGCTGGCCAGCCTCGCACTCGACGTCACCTCGCCAATCACCGGTCCCGGCACCTTCGTGGCGGATTCGCTGAGCTTCTCGGGGGTTGCGTACTCGGCCGTCTGGGCTGGCGGCAACAAGCAGTTGGGCGTCGACGACATCATGCTCACCGTGCCCGAGCCGTCGACCTGGGTCTTGATGCTGAGCGGGTCCGCCTTCCTGTGCGGCGCGGCGGCGTACCGGCGGCGGCGCGCGGCGTAAGCCAGCGCATCGGATCAAGCAAACACCAACAGCGCGACCAGCGACCGCGGCGGCCGTTCGGCCGGCCTTGCTCCCGAAGCGAAATCTCCCACCGTTTCGCGCGGAGAGCCGGCCAAGCACGCAGTCGGCCAGAGCAACCTATAGATTGACATATCCAGAATTGCTACGATTGTACATCCAAGGTTGGAGGTAGAACCATGAGGCGTTTCATCGTCGGTCCAGTCCGCGCGCGGCTTGGCGAGATGGGGTGGACCCGGCGAAATCGGGCACGATCGCGACGGCGATCGCGGCTGACCGCCTGCGAGTCGCTCGAATCGCGCGCCTTGCTCGCCACGCTCAACATCGTGAGCGGCGCCTTGACGTTCGACTCGGTCCCGGGCGTCGCCGACAATCTCTCGATCGGCACGACCGCCCCGAGCGGAAACTATGTGATCTCCGACTCCACCACGACGATCACCCTCCAGGCGGGCGCGGTTCACGCCGGCTGGAAATTCGTCGGCTCGTCGAACAACGCGGTGACTGGTCCGGTTTCCTCGGTGAGCTCGATCGCCGCCGACACCAAGGACGGCAACGACACGGTGACCGTTCAGTCCGCGACCGCGCCGGTGGCGCTTACCTTCACCAACACGGCCGGCAACATCGACACGGTCGTGATCGGCGGCGCAGCGGGCCAGGGCGCGCAGGGCGTGACGGGCCCGGTCTCGATCGTCAACGTGAACGGCGCGACAAACTTGACGGTCGACGACTCGGCCGACACCCAGGGCCAGTCTCCGACGATCTCCAGCACGACGATCACGGGGTTGGCGCCGAGCACGATCAATTACTCGGCCGCCAGTCTCGCCAGCCTCTCCATCAACGGCGGCGAGGGGGGGAATGCGTTCACGATCTCGAGCCTGCCGAGTGCCATCGTCACTCTGAGCACGGGCGCCTCGGCCGCCCTCGACCCCAATCACGCCAACAGCAACACGGTCGCCGTTCTGAGCACTGCCGATCCTGCCAACCACAACACGCTTCAGATCAACAGCCAGGGTCTGGACGTCGTCAACCTATCGAGTGGTACGTCGATCAAGGTGACCGGCACGGCGAAGGTTCCCCACGCCGCCGACGCGCTGACGGTGAACGCAGCGGGCTCGGACAACGTCACGCTGGCCAACAGCGCGGCGGGGAGCTTGAATGGCGCGGTCTTGCTCGCCGGAGCGCCTGGCTCGATGGCCCTCACGCTCGACGATTCGGCCGACGCGACGGCTCGGGTGGTGCTCGTCTCCGGCGGCGTGATCGCCGGCCTCTTGCCCGCGCCGGTGTCTTACACCCCCGACGATCTTACCAGCCTGACCCTGATCGGCGCGGGGCGGTTGGACACGCTCAACGTCAACGCCGACAAGCACGGCCCGGTCGCGGTCGCCGCCGGCGCCGCGGTCGGCTCGGGAACGATCACGATCGGGGCCGCGCTGCCGCTGGTTTACCAGGGCATGGCCGCCGTCAACATCACCAACGCGGCCGACCAGGGACTGACCACTCAGAACACGACCGTGGTCACCACCACCGGCGATGCGCCGCTCGAGGGCAAGGCGTTTCCCTACCTGGCCGCCTCGTTTGTCGACGAAGACCCCAACGCCAAGTCGAGCAACTTCACCGCCGTCATCAACTGGGGCGACGGCTCGGCCCCAAGCGCGGGCTCGATCTCGTCGCAGGGGACCGTGAACGGCCAGCCCCTCTTCGATGTTTCCGCCAGCCACACCTATCTCGAGGCCGGAACCTATTCGGTCGTCGTGACGATCACCGACACCGGCACGGGCGCGGTCCCCTCGGAGATCGGCGGCATTCCGGTGACAATCACCGACCTCGGCGGCTCGGCCGTGACGACGGGCTCGACCGCGCAGGTCAATCTGGTCTCGAATGGCGCGTATCCGGCGGCCAACACCGACGCGAACCTGGTGAACCCTTGGGGGATCGCGGCGTCGCCGACCGGGCCGTTCTGGGTGGGAAATAACGGGACCAGCCTGGCCACACTCGACAACGGCGCGGGGACGCCGCAATCGCTGGTCGTCTCGATTCCCGGCGGCTCGCCCACCGGGGTGGCGTTCAACCCCTTCGCCGCGACCAGCCCGAGCGAGTTTGTCATCTCGTCCGGATCGTCGAGCGGCCCGGCGATCTTCCTGTTCGCGACCCAATCGGGCCAGATCGACGGCTGGAACCCCTCGGTTCCGCCGCCGGCGCCGTCGACCTCGGCCCAGGTCGCGGTCAGTATTCCGGGCGCTCAATTCACCGGGCTGGCCCTCGCGACCAATGGAGGCTCCGACGTCCTCTACGCCGCCGATTTCCACAACGGGGTCGTCGACATGTTCGACGCGAATTTCAACCTGACCGGCTCGTTCACCGACCCCGCCCTGCCGGCCGGATACGCACCCTATAATGTGACGAACATTGGTGGATATCTTTATGTGACATTCGCCAAGCAAGACGCGGCGGCGCAAAACCCCGTGCCCGGCCTGGGCGAGGGGTTCGTCGACGTCTTCTCGCCCGCCGGGGCGCTGCTCACGCAACTGGTCGCGAACGCGCCTCTCGACGAGCCCTGGGGCGTCGCCCTGGCCCCGGCCGATTTCGGCCAGTTCAGCGGCGACCTGCTCGTCGCCAACTCGGGCGACGGGCGGATCAACGCCTTCAACCCCGCCACCGGAGCATTCGTGGGGGCGCTGGTCGACGGATCCAACAATCCCATCGTGATCCCCGGCCTGCATGGGCTTTCGTTCGGCAACGGCGGTTCCGCCGGCGCGGCCAACACCTTGTTCTTCACCGCCGGCTCGACCTCGGGAAACCAGGGCTTGCTGGGCAGCCTGACGCCGACGCCGTTCACGGCCCAGGTCGGCGAGGCCGCGCTCAAGGCCTCGGTGGTCAACGTCTCGGCCGTCGAGGGGAACCCGTTCGTCGGGGTGGTGGCCAACTTCACCGACGACAATCCGTACTCGCAGCCGGGCGACTTCACCGCGACGATCAACTGGGGCGATGGCAGCCCGCCGTCGACCGGAACGGTCCAGCCCGGCAATGGCCTGGGCGCGTACGTCGTGGTGGTCGACTCCGCGGATCACAATACGCACACCTATGCCGACGAGACCGGCTCGCCAAACCACCTGGGTCCATACAACATCTCGGTGACGATCGCCGAGAACGACGGTGGGGCCTCGGTCTCGGCGGATGGCTTCGCCAGCGTGGCCGACGCGCCCCTGATTCAGGCCGTGGGCCTGTCACCGCCGGGAACCTTGGATGCGAACGTGGCCATCCCCGGGTTCACCGTGGCGACCTTCGTCGACACCAATCCGGGCGCGCTCCCCAGCGACTTCGTGAGCGAGGGTCAGCCGGGCATGGCCCTGATCGATTGGGGCGACGGCTCGACCAGCCTGGGGACCGTGGTCGGAAGCGGCGGGAACTTCTCGGTGCAGACCACTGGCCACACCTATCTCAAGGGCGGGCCGTTCCAGATCAAGACCTCGATCGTCGACATCGGCGGCAAAACGGCGAGCGCCACCACGAACGTGCTGGTCAATGCGATCCACGCCTCGATCGTGAACGTCTCGGCCGTCGAGGGCAATGTTTTCTCGGGAGTGATCGCCAATTTCACGGACGACAACATCACGGCCGTGGCCAGCGACTTTAGCGCCGCCGTGAACTGGGGCGGCGCGGGCGGCGGATCGACGGTGTCCATCGTGCCTGGCAGCACCGCGGGCGCGTTCATCGTGCTGGGAGCCTTCGTGTACGCCGACGAGACCAGCTTGGGGCCAAACAACCTTTCGGTGGCGATCACCGACGCCCCGATCGGCGGTGGCTCGGCGGCGACGGTCGGCGGGTTCGCCAGCGTGGCCGACGCGCCGCTGGTTTCTGGCGCGACGTTCAGTCCCGTCGTCACCGAGGGCGACACGCCCACGAATGTCGTCTTGGCGACATTCACCGACGCCAATGCGTTCGCCACGCCGGCCGACTTCGTCGCCAACGGAGCCCCAGGCTTCGCCACGATCGACTGGGGCGACGGGACCGCCAGCCTGGGTACGATCACCGGGCCGGTCGGCGGCCCATTCACGATCACCGGATCCAAGCCCAGCCCGTACGTGAAGGTCGGGACCGCCGAGATCAAGATTTCGGTCACGGACGTGGGCGGCAAGTCGACCAGCATGGTGGCCAACGCGACGATCGAGGAGGCGACGCTCGACGGGACCGGCACGGACGTGACGGGAATCGAGGGCGAACCCCTGATCGATCCCGTCACGGGATCAACCTCGGTCCAGGTCGCGACATTCACCGATCTGAATACGTCCGCGCCGGCCACCGATTTCAAGGCCAGCATCGATTGGGGCGACGGGACGAGCGGCTCGGGCGTCGTCGACGGCGGGGACGGAGCGTTCGAGGTCTTGGGCTCGCACAAATACGCCAAGGCCGGAACCTACGACATCACGGTCTACGTCGACGACAGCGCGGGCGACTCGGGCGGGTATGCGCTCCAGATCGATCCCACCGCCACGATCCATGGCGAGACGCTGGCGGCCGGCCAGGGGTTCCCCGCCCTCACCACCAAGGTCGGCACCCCGCTGAACAACATTGGGATCGGCACGTTTCTGGTCTCAAACCCGACTCCGATCCCTGGCCCCCAGCCCGATACCGCCGCCGATTTCAGCGTCAGCATCAACTGGGGCGACGGAAATGCGAACGACACCGCCACCGGCAGCGTGAGCATCGTGGGGAGTTCGGGCGGCTACACGGTCTTTCGCGTCAGCGGCAGCCATACCTACACGACGGCCGTTGGATCCCCCTTCACTGTCACGGCGACGATCACCGACGACGACGGCGGCGACTTCCCCGTCGGCCCCTTGACGGTGACCGTGCAGCCAACCACCTACACCCTCACGGCCCTTCCCGCCACGGCCAATCTCCCCGAGGGCGTGCCCGAGACTAGCGAGGTGATCGCCACCGTCACCGACACCAACCCCAACGCGAACGGGGCCCTCACCGCGAGCATCAGCTCCGAGAACCCCGACATCACGGCGAGCAATCCCATGGTCACCCTGCTCGCGGGGACGAACACCTATGTCGTCACGGCCGACCTGAGCGGCGACGATTCCTCCAATACCGGCGCCGAGCGCGACGGGGGCGGGCTCTTGATCACGATCACCGATTCGAATAGCAACATGTCCACCGCCGTCTCTAGCCAGGTCAACCTCTACGACCCGGTCCTGCTCGACCCCGGCGTGAAGGTTGAGGCCGTGCCTGGGCGGTTGTTCCAGGGACCGGTCGCGTCGTTCTCGACGACCGACTCCCAGGCCGCGGCCAGCGACTTCACGGCCGTGATCAACTGGGGCGACGGGCAATCGTCGAGTGGAACCATCGTCGCGAGCGGCTCGGGCGGTTTCGGCGTGGTCGGCGATCACAACTACACCCAGCCGGGCGTCTTTTCGGTTTCAACGACGATCACGAATGACGAGGGGATGTCAGTCTCCGACTCGAGCACGGCCAGCGTTTCCACGCCGATCAGCGCCCGGGGCGTGACGATCGCGCCCCTGGCTCGGAAAAGGTTTTCGGGGGCGGTGGCGACGTTCGTCACGCACGTCCCGGTCGTGGCGAGCGATTTCTCGGCGCTCATCACCTGGAGCGACGGCGCGACGTCCCCAGGCGTGGTCGTCGCCCAGGGCGCAGCGCCCGGCGGCGAGCGGTTCAAGATCCTCGGCTCGCAGGTGTTCTCGCGCAAGGTCCGCGTCTCGGCGACCGTGTCGATCGTCGAGAACGGAGGCACCCCCACGATCGTCTCAATCGGCGGCCGGGCGATCCGTCAAACCGCCAGGGTCGCTCACACGCGCGCCAGCCAATCGACTCACGCGCGTAAACCCGACGTCGTGGGCGCGGCCCATCCCAAGGGCCCGCACGCTGTGTTCGCGGTCTACGGCTGGATCGACAACGCCAAATCCCAACGCGCGGGTCACGCGAAATCGTGACCTGGCGGTCGATCGCGACCGTGCGGCTCGGCGTCGGAAGTCTTACGGCCGGTCGATTTGGTCCGGCCGTCGAGCCAGTTCTTGAGCGAGCGTGGGCTTTCGGTCGACGGCTGGCCCGCGAGCAGGTTGGCGACGCTGACGTCCTCGTCGATCGCCGGCCAATGGATGCCTCGTCCGCCGCCGATGAGCCGCCAAGAGCCCCGTTCCGTGGTCGTGGCGTGAGCCAGCCGCGGATACCAGGCGAGGGGAACGGCGATCATGCGGCCGTCGGCCAGTCGCACCGTCAGCGCGTGCTCGGTCACCTCGACGTGAGTGGCCAGAGCCTCGCGGGCTTCAACCTTGGAAGAACCCATTCCAGCTCTCCATTCAAGTATTCGCGGTGCTCCTCGACCAGTTCGCGGATCCGGTTGAGTTCTCTTCCGCGGAAGCCGTGGCTGCGCTCCAGTCGGACTGGTTCAAGCCAGAACTTGGCCTCGCGGCGGCCGCCCTCCACATGGACGTGCGGCGGTTCGCCGCCATCGCCGGAGTAGAAGAAAAAACGAAACGGCCCGACTCGAAGCACGGTCGGCATGAATTCACGCTACACCAGCCGGCCGTGGAGGGCAATCGGTTCTGAATCTGACTCGACGGACGGGGTCGGAGCGGGTTACGTTGGCCCGATCATGAGCGAGGCGTTTGATTGCGACGTGGTGGTCGTGGGCGCGGGGGCGGCGGGTCTGGTGGCGGCCGCGCGGGCCGCGCGCGCAGGCGCTCGAGTGATCGCGCTCGAAAAGAATCGCCGGGCCGGAGTCAAGATCCTGATGTCGGGCGGAACGCGCTGCAATTTGACCAATGCGCGCGGACTGCGGCGGCTGGACGTCGTCTCGGGGCCGGTCGATCCAGCTTTTAGCCCCGCCGCTTGCCAGGGGGCGCGGGCGATCGTGAAGGCGTTTGAACCCAACGGGGCCTTTCTCTCGAAGGCGCTCCGGGCGTTTGACGTCGATGCGACCGTCGGGCATTTCGAGGCACTCGGGGTCGCGGTCAAGGTCGAGGCGAACGGCAAGATCTTCCCGGTCTCGGACCGCGCGACCGACGTGCTCTCCGCTCTTGTGGGCGATCTTACGGAATCTGGCGCGACACTCCGCCCGAATGCGCCGGCTCTTGGCGTCCAGCCGCTCGACGCCTCCCATTCGCGTCCGGCTGGCTTCGCGGTCGAGACGCCCGGCGGTGAGGTAACGGCGAGGCGCGTGATTCTGACGCTCGGGGGCGCATCGTTTCCAGGCTGTGGGACGACGGGTGACGGCTATGAATTCGCCCGGCGGCTCGGGCACACGATTGTGCTGCCCCGGCCCGCGCTCGCGCCTCTCAAGGTCGCGACCGATTGGGTGAGCGAGCTCAAGGGGCTCTCGGTCGTCGACGCCGTGGCGCGGGTGCGATCGACCGAGGGTGTCATCCTCGAGGAGCAGCGCGAGGCCGTCTTGTTCACCCATTTCGGCCTATCGGGGCCGGCGATTCTCGACGTCAGCCGCGGCGTCCGCGTGGGGGGCCCGCGGCCGACGCTCGAGCTCGACTTTCTGCCAGAGCTGTCGCGCGACGCGTTCGAGGAACAGCTTCAAGTACGGGCGCGGCAGGGCAGGCCGCTGGTCTCGGCCCTGATCCCGCCCGCGATTCCGCGGCGGCTGGCCGAACGCTTGCTCTCGCTCGCCGGGGTTCCACCAGGCCGGCTGGGGCCCGAGCTCGCGCGCGAGGAACGGAGAAGGCTTGTGGATATGATCAAGCGCCTGGTCTTGCCCATCGAGGGCGACCTGGGGTTCGCCAAGGCCGAGGTCACGACCGGCGGGGTCGCGCTCGATCAGGTCGACCCCGCCACGCTCGAAAGCAGGCTCGCCCCTGGGCTCTATCTGGCGGGCGAGATCCTCGACCTCGACGGCCCGATCGGCGGCCACAACTTTCAGGCCGCCTGGAGTACCGGTTGGCTCGCCGGTCAGTCGGCCGCCCGCCGTGATTCGTGACGAATCACGGGCGTCACTCGAAGCGAAGAATCGTGATCGAGCGGGCTGGGAACGCGTATTCGGCCGCTCCGCCCTTCAGCTCGTGCCGCCAGCTCGACCGCGTGGGTTTGATCTGGTCGGGCCGCTCGGCCGTGTTCACGGCGTCGAGCGGGCCGGTCATTTGCTCGACCGTCGCGGTCGGGCTCGATGGAGCGAAGCCCTTGATCTCGAGTCGGGTCGGCCGGGGCTCGTCGGCCCAGTTGACGACCTGAAGGACCAGGATCTTGCCGTCGTCGCCGCGCTTGGCGTTCACGCTCAGCTTGTCGGTCTGGCCTCTGAGCGCGCTGTGCACCAGAAGCGGCTGAAAGCCCCGCCTGAGCATCTGGACCAGATAGCCCGGCGGCTCGAGCCACGTTTTCGAGGGGTTGAGGAACAACAGCCCCTGGTCCCAGCCGTTGTCGTTCTGGCCGTCGGGCTGGAGGCAATTGGCCGCGCAGGCGATCGGCAACGAATCGCCGATGCGCTCGACCTCGTTGGTCGCGAGTGCATTGGCGAGCGCCCGCTTCATGGCGTGATTGCCCGAGTTGTACTCGAAGATCACGACCTTGTACTTCGCGCCCGGGGCGAGCTTGCCGAGCTGATCGATATAACTGCGCTCGGCCTTCAGGCCGTGGGGCTCGGGGGGTTGGTTGGTCCCGATGTGGATGTCGAACCAGACCTCGCGGCCGCGCTCCCGGGCGAGCTCCAGGATCTTGCGGTGGGCGGCCAGGGACTTCACGACCGCGCCCCCCTCGAACTGATCGGGATCCTTGATGACCATGTTGTAGGCAAAGTCGCCGACGATCAGGATGATCTCGGGATCCTTGGCCCAGACTGCTTCGGCGATCGGCTGGAATTTCTTCCAGTAATCGTCGTTCACCGCTTCTTCGTTGCCTAATTCGAGATATTTAAGTCTATAGGGTTCTGGATGGCCGTCGTCGGCCCGCTTGCGGCCCCAGGGGCTATCCTGCGCCCCGCTCAGGTATTCGAGGAAATCGACCAGATCCCGCGGCGTTTCGCCCATGTTGAGCGCGGGGATGCCCAGGAATCCGGCCGCCTCGCAGAAATTCAAGAAGTCCAAGATTCCCCAGCCGTTGGTCGAAAACGGATACCACGTCCCGGCGTGGGTCGGGCGACGGTCGCGGGTGCCAATCATCTCCTTCCAGCGGTACTGGGGGTGGTTGATCATCGAGCCGCCGTAACGTAGCACGGTCACGCCCTGGTTGATGAGCGCCTCCGCGACGTCCTTGCGAACGGGCAGGTCGTGGAATCGCCCCCATGCGCCGGGCTCGAGCATGACATGCCCCAGCGCGACCGAGCCGGGCTGTTCCAGCGTAATCGTGAACCGCCCGGTCGTGTCCGAGGCGGTCGGTGTGATCGCGAAATGATACTTCGACCATTCGCCACTCTTGACCGTCACGCTGGCCTCGCCGAGCTTTCGTTGGCCGTCACGGCTTTCGAATCTCAGCATGAGCATGGTCGGTGCGCTCGCGCGGGCCCAGATTCGCCCTTCGTAGGGTTTGCCGGCGGCCACGTTCAGGCCCCAGCGGTTGAGCCCCTGGTTGGCGACGCCGATCGCGCCCGAGCCCGCGTCGAACGCGAGCCGCTGGCTCTGGATCCCGACGAAGGGCGCGCGGGTTTCGATGTCGATTCGCCCCCACGCCGAGCCGCTCTGGACCGCGCTCCACATGCCGCTCACGCCCTGGAGTGCATCGTCCGACCCGCTGGGTTCGAATGCGAGCGCCCGCCGCGAGTCGTCGGTCTTGACCCAGAGGTTTCGGTACGCCGCGGGCCGTTGCCAGGTTCTGAGCCCGACCCGGCCCTTGGCCAGGGGATGGTCGGCGTCCTCGAACGTCAGCACGTCTCGGCCGTCGACGAGAACGTTCACCCCAGCGCCGCGCAATCTTACGACCAGCGGAATCCAGCGATCGACGGGGACCGGGCATGGTACGCGGTGGAGCGGCTTCCAGTCGCCGCGATGGCGGCCCACCACGAGGTGTCCCGAGGTTTCGAGCGAGATTTCATAACCTGTGAATGCGTCTGCTCCGTTCGCGGGGCGGTCGACCCGGACGATCAGCCCGGCGTTGCCGTCGTGGGCCGCGGGAAAGCGGATCTCGACGCCGATCTCGCCGTCGGCGAACGGGAGCTCGTTCGCGACGAGCTTGGGTCCAGCTCCGGCCTCGGCTTCGAGTACACCTCCATGGGCCGACCAGCGCCCTCCATAAGCCGTGAATCCCTTGAGGGGCGTGGCCAGGGGTGGTTCCTGGAAGCTTTCGCCGAAGATCATCTGGCTGTAGAGGCCGCCGTAGATCTCGTGATTCACGTCCTCGATGCACGCCCCATACAAGAGCGGCGAGACGCGATGAAGGACGCGGCCGGCGTCGATCTCGAGGGTCGTCCTGGCGGATTCCTCGTCAGAGCCGGCGAGGGTGGCAAGGCTCAGAATCAAGGCGCGGGCGATCATGGCATGCTCCGTGGCGAGGCGGATTCAGCGGGCGGTATAGCCGCCGTCGACGGGCAGGATCGCGCCCGTGATGAAGCTGGCTTCGTCGGAGGCCAGGAACGCGACGGCAGCGGCGACCTCGATCGCGCGGCCGATCCGGCCGATCGGGTGGCCCCCGATCAACATCGCCAGAAACCCCTCGGGATCGCCCGACATCTCCATCCCCTTGCGCAAGACGGGCGTGTCGATCGTACCTGGGCAGACGCAGTTGACCCGCACGCCGCGGGTGGCGTATTCGACGGCGAGCTGGCGGGTCATCTCGACGACCGCTCCCTTGCTCGGCGCGTAGGGG
>DAIDHE010000418.1 GCA_027459775.1 Planctomycetales bacterium
GGCCGCGGCGACGGCCGGTTTCTTGAGCGCCAGGGCCGGTTTGGAGCTTGTACCCAAGCCGGGCCGGGGCGTGGCCGGCCGCGTCTGCCCGCGTGCATCGGGTGTGAGGCACCACGCCGCGAGCGCAGTCATGACGCCGACCGCGAGCACCGTTGGGCGGCGGGTTCGAATCGTATCCATCGCGGCCGTTCCGCGGCCGCCAGGGGCGAACACCACGGGTTCCATGACCTCGTCGCTCTCGTTCGACTCTCTGAATCAATTAGGGTCGCCGCACTGACCCAGTCTTGCACTGGGGTTGTGAAAAGCTGATCTTGACGGGCCCTTTCCCTGATCCCGGTTTCGTTGCGATTGTCAGGCCGCGGATCGACCAGTTTCCGTTGGCCGCGCCCGGACCCTCACCCGGCCTTCGGCCACCCTCTCCCAAAGGGAGAGGGTCATGGGTTGATCCTTCTCCCGGCGGGAGAAGGTGCCGCACAGCGGCGGATGAGGGGGGCCATGCCAGGAAACCGGCCGCCACGAAGTCCGATACGCGACGGCGCTCGTGTTCTCGTCCCATTCGCGCAACAAAAGCCCCGAGACGGCGTGCCCACGAAAACCATGGTCAAGACCAACTCTTCACCACCCCAGTCTAGCACCCCCTGGGGGGGCGAAGGAAGGCCCGCTCCAGGATCGTTTTTTCAGGCCCTCAACCGGCCAGCAGCCGTACCCGGAATCCAAGCCCCTGGGAAAGGGCCGTCATCTCGTCCAGGATATCGCCGTAGACGACGGCAATGTGGTTGCTCATATAATGGGCCATGATCGTTTCCATGCGGCAGCCGAGGTCGGCGGCCATGAACGGCCACTGGGGGGTCGAGCCGTTCCGCCAGGATTCGCGGACGGGGTCGGGGAGTGCCACCGACTCGCCCCGGCCCAGGTCCATGACGAGTCCGCCCGAGCGGTCGATCCAGGCCCGCGCCCAGGTGATGGGCCCGGGCAGGCTCACGCCGGCGAAGGTGCCGCCGGGGACGGGAAAATAGCCGGCGGGCTGGCGGTAGCTGTGCACGCCCTTGAGGCTGGCTTCGTCGTGGTTGAAGGCATAGGCGCTTGAGCTGCCGGAATTGAGCAAGAGCCACAGGAACCGGCCCTCGTGCACGCCCCCCCAGCGGACGTCGTGAAACATCACGGCGGCGGGCAGTCCCTTGGCCTCGAGCACGCGCTTCATGAGCTCCATCGGGACCAGGTTTCCCTGGTCGGCCTCGGTGCTCGTGATCACCACCTGGCCGTTCCCCTCGGGCCGGGCGTGCGAGTTCAAGAGACCCTCGGCGAAGTCGCTGGGCGGGAGCAGTTTCAAGAGCCCGAGCTGATATTGCCAGCCCAGGCAATCGGCCTGGAACTCGGCGAGCAGGTCGAGCACGGTCAGGTAGCCCCGGAGCTGTTCGCGGGTCGCGGCCGGGGTAAAATCGGGGGCGTCCGCGGTTTCCCAGTGGAAGGTCGCCCCCTTTTTCTGGACGAAACGAAAGGCGTCCTCGACCCGGTTCTCGGCGACCGACCCCTGGCGCTCGATCAGCCAGGCCTGGTCGACCTTGTGCTCGGAAAACCCGATCGGATAGAGCAAGCGGGGCCCGAAATAGCCGTTGATCATGCCCATCGACGTATCGCCAAGCATGAGCGCGAGGATCCGTTTGCGCTTGATCCGCTCGTGGATTTTGGCGGCGATCTGGGCCGCCGCGGCCGGGGTGGGGCCGGGGGTTTTGAGCTCGGCGGCGGAATAGGCGATCGAGCCGGTCGAGCACCACTGGTCGAGCCGTTCCATGAAGGGGGCGTCGGCGGTCCAATCGCGGGCGTCGCTCCAGAGCCGCGAGGCCGGGCGGCCGACGCTTTCGAGCGAGGCGGCGGTGTTCAGGAGCGCGACCAGGCCGGGCCAGGTCGGCGAGAAATTCGACGCCAGCAACAGCGGGTTGTCCTTGCCCACGACGCCGTCGACGGTGTGGGGCGCGTAGGTCCAGTGCACGAACAGGCCGATCATGGGATCGTCGATCGGGCCCAGCTTGGCGATCGCCTGATCGGGCCGGGTCATGAAGCCTTCGACCAGATAGGGCGATTTGCCGAGCTTCCTGAGCGCGGACATGAGGTTCGCGGTCGCCTCGCGGGCCTGGGGCAACGCCCATTCGTTGGGCAGCGCACGATAATCACCAGGCCAGAAAACGGCGACCTTGCTCGACATGACCATGCTCGCGGGAGGGACTCGATTCGGACGTCAGACTCTGAGGCCGAGTTTACGGCGCGAGGGCCGCGCACGCCACCCCTTGGAGCGGGGCGGTCAGGGCTTGAGCTCGGCCTTCTTGCGCTCGACCCGGCGGGCGAAGCGGTCGACGTCGATGACCCGGCGGCGATGCAGGCCCTTGGCCAGGATCTCGACTTCGTCGCGAGCCTCGATCTGGAACGTGACGACCTGGCCGTCGACCAGGATCACCCGCGCGTGGCACGAGACCTTGGCCCCCTCGGGCGCGGGCGCGAGGTGCTCGACCTCGATCGCGATCCCCACCGAACGCTCGTGGTCCTCAAGGCACGCGGCGATCGCGTCGCGGGAGGCGTATTCCAGATAGGCGATCAGCCACGGCGTCGCCAGCACCGGCGGCATCCGATGATCGGCGAAGCTGATCCGATTCTCGGGGCCGACCACCACGTCCACACGACCCGAAAGACCCAGTCGAGGCGTTGTTTTCATCGCCGGTTGTTCTCCACGATAGACTGGAACCGTCTGCGCCACAACATCCGCGGCCCGCGAAATCAGCCGACTCCTTGACCCTTGGTCCCTGCAAAACGATAATACTTTTCCAGCGCAGGCGACAGGAAGTTTCTCGTCCAGGATGCTTGATCAGGGAGCGCGTCGCCGGTGCTCTCGAACCGCGGGGCGTCGGCTCGCTTGAACGTCTCTCAGCGGCGACGGCTCCGGGGGGTTGAGGAACGTCGACTCTCGACGGTTCTGATGAGTTGGAGGCCAGGATCTTGCCGCGGCCCTGGTTCCTGCTTCGCGCTCGGGACCGAGTTGATTTTCGCCGACGGTCAAGGATTTTGCCAAAGGAGAATCGTAACGATGGCGCGAGCATGTTCCAAGGGTTGCTTATGGTTGGGGGGCTGGGCGGCCTTGTCGCTGGCGGCCGGTTGCGGCGGAAACGAGGTCGAAGAGCAGAGGGCGGTGACGCAAAAGACCACGGAGCTGGCGACCAAGAGCATGTTGTCGCAGGCCGAGCGCATCAAGAAGGCCGCCGAAGCCGCCGAGACCAAGACCGACGCCAAGACCGAGCCCACGCCAGAGCCCAAGACCGAGCAGAAAGCCGAGCCCAAGACCGAACCGAAAGCCGAGCCCAAGGCGAGCCAGGGCGCGGTCGGCGAGCCCGCGCGGCCGATCGACGCCAAGCAGCTCGAGGACGTGGTTCGGGGCGACGTCAAGGGGGGCGAGTCGTCGCAGGGTCCCAGCGCGATGAACTTTCTGTGGGCGGCGTCCAGGCCCGAGCTCATCAAGGACGAGCCGCTCACGCTCACCCCGCCCAGGGGCTTGCCGCCGCTCACTCCCAAGGTCGTGGTGCCGGCCGCGAACCCGCTCACCAAGGGCAAATACGAGCTCGGCCGCCAGCTTTATTTCGAGCCCCGCGTGTCGCTCGACGGCACGGTGAGCTTCGCGACCTGCCACAATCCCTCCAAGGGGTGGACCGACGGCATGCCGGTCTCGATCGGCATCGCCGGCCAGACCGGCGGCCGCAGCGCGCCCTCGGTGCTGAACACAGTCTACGGCAAATCGATGTTCTGGGACGGCCGGGCGCCGTCGCTCGAGGGGCAATCGCAAGGGCCGCCGCAGAATCCGATCGAGATGGGCAGGCAATCCTACGAGCAGATCGTGATGCGTCTGCGTACGATCAAGGGTTATACCGAGCAGTTTCAGAAGGTCTTCGGCACCGACGTGACCCTCGACGGCATGGCCAAGGCGATCGCGACCTTCGAGCGCGCGGCCGCGCTCTCGGGCGATTCGAAATACGACAAATACACGGCCGGCGACAACGCCGCCCTGAGCGAGAGCGAGAAGCGTGGGATGGTGCTTTTCGGCCTGACCCAAAACAACGACGACGAATACCAGACCAAGGTCGTCCGCCAGAAGGCGAAGTGCACCTTGTGCCATGTCGGGTTCAATTTCACCGACGACCAATTCCACAATCTGGGGGTGGGCTACAACCCGGCCACGGGCAAGTTCGCCGATCTGGGGCGGTGGGCGATCGACCCCATCGGGGCCAAGAACGACGCCGCCTTGGGCGCGTTCAAGACCCCCACCCTGCGCGACATCGAGCGCACCGCTCCCTACATGCACGACGGCAGCATGGGCACCCTGGCCGAGGTGATGGACCACTACGACAAGGGAGGAACTCCCAACCCCGCGCTCGATGAGGACATGAAGAAAAAGCTGAACCTGACCGCCGAGGAAAAGGCCGACGTGATCGCCTTCATGAAAGCATTGACCGGTCAGACCAGGAAGCTCGAGGATCTGTTGCCGACCCTCCCCGCGGGCCCCGACGGCAAGAGCCCCAATCCCAGGAACGCCCTCACGCCCCCTTCCAAGACGGTGGCCCCGGTCGTGTTTCACCTGTAACCGTCGAGCGAGGACCGCGCCCGAGTCCGATCAATTCGAGAGGTCTCGTACCTCGCGACGAAACGGAGTCGACCACGATCATGAGCACGAACACTCTCGATCTCGAGTCCGGGTCATTGCCGGCCTCCTGCCTGGGTCCGGATGGGAAGTTCCGACAGGAGAGCGATCAAGCTCGGCGAGTCCGCCTGGAATCCGCCCGCAAGCGGCTCCGTGAAATCGCCGAAATCCCCAACGACCCCAACGATCCACCCGATGAGGAATGGATGCGCGGGATCGACGAGATGCGCCCGCATCGCCCTTTGTTCAAAGGATCCTACTGATCCATGCAGGAGTATGTCTTGCTCGACTCGGGACCCTTGGGTCGAGCATGTCAGCGACCCGGAATGGCTTTGGCCGACGAGTGCCGGCTGTGGATAGACCGATTGATGGCTCGGGGAGTCGAGATCGTCGTTCGCGAAGTCGCCGATTACGAAGTCCGACGCGAGTTGACCCGGACGGGCGCCCTTGGATCGCTTCGCCGGCTCGACGATCTGGTCGCGACCGGCGGGCTCGCTTATCTCCCCGCGACGACCGCGGCCTGGCGCCAGGCCGCGTTGTTCTGGGCTGACGCCCGGCAACGGGGCATGCCGACCGCGTCCCCCGATTCGCTCGACGCCGACGTTATCCTCGCAGCCTGCGCGGCCTTGATCGGACGGCCCGGCGATCTGGTCATCGTCGCGACGTCAAACGTCGGCCACCTCGCTCGTTACTGCGATGCTCGCTTGTGGACAGTGATCATTTGATACCTATCGACTCGTCCCCATTGCATCCAAATCTTCAGATGGAAAAGGCGTATTCTTTTTACTAGAGAACGAGTTACGTCAATTCAAGGT
Organism: Planctomycetales bacterium; assembly: GCA_027459775.1. Lineage (GTDB taxonomy): Bacteria > Planctomycetota > Planctomycetia > Isosphaerales > Isosphaeraceae > JAKBAP01. The sequence continues at coordinate 5,494 of DAIDHE010000418.1, forward strand.
CGCCGTTTCTGGCTTCACGTGGTTCGAGAACATCGCGGCGTTCCGGGGCGTGCCTGTCGCCGCCATTGCGACTCGGTCGAATCCGGTAGAATCAAGCGGTCGGGAAGCATCGGTGCGATCGGTAAAAGCAATCATCCGTGATTGTTGAGTGAATCTGGCAGGGTGGGTGATCGTGGCGGAAAAGCAGAAGGTCTTTGTCGACGTTGATACGCAGCGGGATTTTCTGGATGTGGCGGGGGCGCTCCACGTTCCCCGGTCGGACGAGATTCGGCCCAACCTGAGGCGGCTGACCCAGTGCGCGATCGAGCGGGGATTCCCGATCATCGCGACGGCGTGCGCGCATACGTTGGATGACGAGGAGCTCCAGCATTTCCCGCCGCACTGTTTGGTGGGGACCGAGGGGCAATCGCGGATTCCCGAGACGGTTGTGGCGGACGCGGTCGTCCTCGGCGTGGACGCGAGGCTTGAGGGCGAGCCGCCCCGGCACTTGACGCTCGAGAAGCGCGAGTATGACGTGTTCAGCCGTCCCGACGCGACGGCGATCATGGCGCGCTACAATAAGGATAAGCCGACGTTCGTGGTTTATGGAGTGGCGACGGATTACTGCGTCCGGGCCGTGGTTCTGGGATTGCTCGAGCGCCGCATGGATGTCGCGATCGTCGTCGACGCGATCCGAGCGATCGACGCCGCGCGAGAGCCCGCGCTCCTGACCGAATTCGCGCGGAAGGGTGCGATGCTGACCACCACCGATCACGTTTGCCGCGCTCCCAAGACGGTCTCATGATCTCCGGGCCGCCAGGGCCGAGAAGGTGAATCGACCATGCAAGACCGTTATCGTAAGCGTTATCGTCTGGTTTCGGCGACGACCCGGGCTCGGGGCCAGATCGCCCTTGAGGCGGCCCGGCGGCTGATCGCGTCGGGACGTGACGGGGCTCGGCCCGCGCAGGTCGAGGAGCCGCGTCCGAGCGAGTATTACGCGGCCAAGCTCGCGGCCGCCGCGGTGCTGGGTCAGCGCGTGCGACCGGGCGATTTACCGTCGGATTCCGAAGTCCGTCTGCACATGCTCGAGCTCAAGAAGAGCGGCGACGGCGAGGACGGCGAGGCCCTCGTTACCGTCCCTGTCCCCATCACGCCCCATGCCACGCTCGCGGAGCGGCTCGACCGATTCGCGCTCTACAAGCTCAGGCTTGAACCGCTGGAGGCCGTCAAGCAAAACCCCAGGCATCATCCCGAGGGGGATGCGCTTTATCACAGCCTTCAGGTTTTTCACTTGGCTCGCGACGCGCGGCCGTATGACGAGGAGTTCCTGCTGGCGGCGCTTTTGCACGACGCCGGCAAGGCGATCGACCCGCGGAACCACGTGGAGGCCGGCGTGGAGGCGCTTCGGGGTTCGGTTTCGGAGCGTACCTTGTGGCTGATCGAGCATCACATGGACCTGCTCCATGCGAAGGAACGCCCCCTGCCCGCCCGCTTGAAACAGGAGATCGAGGCCTCGGAGTATTACGAGGATCTGGTGCTGCTGCGCGACCTCGACGACCAGGGCCGAACGCCCGGCGTGGTCGTCGAGACGCTCGAGCAGGTGCTCGCGTACCTGAAGGGGCTCGACGAGGAGAGCTATCTGGGGGAGTGAGAGGGCTTCGCGTTGTGTTTTCACTTTGTACTGAACCCGGGGATTCCCAGCCCCGCAGATCCAAAAGGCCCGAGGCCACGTTAGCGGATGTGAAACGGATCGCCCTACCCCTGGCCTGGTCCGGAAGCTCGATCAAGAAGGTCTCGGTCGGCTCCAGGATCAATCACACGGCTTCAAGGCGTTCGCCGACCAGATCGACGTCCACGAGGAAGAGGTTCGGACCGCGCCGGCGTGCTCGTGAGGCTCGTGATGTTCTCACGCGCCGGCTGAAGTCGATTCCGACCTTGCGACCCTGCGGGGGGCCGATAGAATGGGGCGAGAGTGAGGATTTCCGAGTCGTGGCAAGAGGTAAGGGCGTGCGAGTCGGCTATTTTGATTGTTTCAGCGGGATCGCCGGTGACATGACGCTGGCCGCCCTGGTCGACGCCGGGGTCGACGGCCGCGCCATCCAGGAGGCGGTCGCCAGCCTGGGTTTGCCGGGCACACTGACGTTCGAAACCGTCAAACGCGGCGGCTTTCGCGCGACCTACGCCCGCGTCGACACACCCCACGAACACGCCCATCGGCACTGGAAACATATCGAAGAGTTGATCGACAAGAGCGCCCTGTCCGGAAATCAAAAAGATCTCGCCAAGCGGATCTTTCTCAAGCTCGGCGAGGCCGAGGCTCGCGTGCACGGGAGCGAGCTCGCCAAGATCCACTTTCACGAGGTCGGGGCCGTCGATTCGATCATCGACATCGTCGGCTCGGCCGTCGGGCTCGACCTGCTGGGCGTCGATCGTTTCGAGGCCGGCCCGGTGCCGACGGGACGCGGATTCGTCAAGGCCGCCCACGGCCGCATGCCCCTGCCCGCACCCGCCACGGCGGAGCTGCTCAAGGGCGTCCCGCTCGCGGAAACGACCATCGAAGGCGAGCTCACCACCCCCACCGGCGCGGCCATTCTCACCACCATCGTCGACCACTTCCACGCGCTCCCGCCCATGGTCATCGACGCGATCGGCCTGGGGGCGGGCACCCGCGAGCTCGAAGGACAGGCGAACATTCTCAGGCTGTTCGTCGGGGCGGTCGACCTGCCGGCGGCCGCCGATCGCGTGTGGGTGCTCGAGACCAACCTCGACGACCTCCCCGGCGAGCTGGTGGGCTACACGATGACCAAACTCATGGAGGCAGGGGCTCTCGACGCCTTCCTCACGCCGATCCAGATGAAAAAGAACCGGCCGGGCGTGATGATCTCGGTGATCTGCGACGAGCCCCGGATCGCCGCGCTCGAGGAGATCCTGTTCGGCGAGACGTCGACCCTGGGAGTCAGGCGTTATCCGGTGAGCCGGCACAAGCTCAAGCGGAAGAGCGCCCTGGTCGAGACGCGGTTCGGCCCGGTGAAGGGTAAGCTGGGGTGGGTGGGGGAGCGGCCGCCTTCGTTTAGCCCGGAATATGACGACTGCGCCCGCGTGGCCGCGCTCAATTCGGTTGCGCTCCGCGAGGTGTACGACGCGGCCCATGCCGCCCACGCGGCCGGGGCGGGCGTGCCCGAGCCGCGCGCTTAGCTCGCACTCGAAATCAAGCTCGAGAAGACGGATCTCTCCAGGCTGATCGAGGAATCGAACGCGGCCGAGCCTTTCAGGAAGGAACGAACCGATGGCGCCGGAATCGTGGGTGGTGCTGGTCGCGGCGGCGGCGATGTTTCTGTTGGGGATTGCCTGTTCGCCCCTCGCTTGGGCGGCTCAGCGCCAGCGGCGGTCGCGCTTCGAGGAGCACATGCTGGGGCGGCTGGCGGTGCTGGCCCGGCGTCTGGAAGAGCTCGAGGGCCGGTCGATGTCGGCGTCTTCGAGTCCGCCCAGGTCCGACGAGTCGCGCAAGCGGCTCGCCGCCAAGGGGGACGAGCCGTCGCTCTTGATCGCGATCCCCTCGCTGGATGCGCCCTCGATCGACCGCCGCGCGGTCGCCGAGGGACTCGCCGA
>DAIDHE010000435.1 GCA_027459775.1 Planctomycetales bacterium
CGCACGCAAAAGGGGGTCGACCGAGAGATCCCAGGGACGCAGGCTCTCGTAGCCGAGCGCTGACTTGCGCTCTTCCTGGATTCGCCGCGCGAGCGGGACGACGACGCCTTCGACGGCCTCGTGAAACGAGATCGCGTCGGCGACGCCGTAATCGAAGCGCTCGCGATTGCGGAACGAGTAATCGACGAAGCTGTCGAAGCCGGCTTCTCGGGCGATGGCGAGCCGGGGCTCGAGCATCTGGTCAAAGAGGTCGTCGAGGGCGTCGCGATCGGCCAGCCGCCGCTGGGCCACGAGCTCCCACGCCTGTCGTCGCTCCTCGCGGTCGACTTCCTCGAGGACTTTCGTCATCTCGACCAAGGTCTGCTCTTTGCCGCGGTGATGGACGGTCATCGCGCCCAGGATTTCCTGGTAGCGCTGCTCGAGCTCGGCGAGCTGGGTCTCGCGGGGGATGTTGGCCTCGCGAAAAAGCTCCCGGCGGTTCTCGAGCGCCCGCGTGAAGACGAAATAGCGGTCGCGGGGCAGGTCGCCGCGGGCGGGCGAATCGAGAAACCGAGTCCGGATCTCCTCGTGGACTGGCTTGAGCCTGGGTTCGATTTCGCGGACGAATTCGAGATAGGCGGCTTTGCGCTCGGGGTCGTCGGTCTGGCAGGTCATGGCGATGTGGCGTTTGACGCCGACCTGGCCGACGACGCCGCCGAGCTCGCCCGCGGCGATCAAGAACTGTTCGAGCTCGCTGGAGGTCGCCGTGGGGAGGGCCAGGAGCTTGGTGTACCAGGGCTCGATGTCGCTCCAGCTCGAGAGGGAAAGGCTTTCGGGAAGCCACTGGTGGGGGTGGACGGTGGGGTTGTAGACCGGCAAGGCGAAGCTCCTGGGACGGATTCTAGGGGACCGATGCCTGGACCAGCCAGGCCCCCGCGAAGAGCAGGGTCGACATGAGCGCAGTGCCGACGATCAAGACGAGGGCCGTCGACGCCGTCGCCTCGGCGTGTGCGAAGAGCCCCTTGGCCTCGCCCAGCGCGCCGATGGTCTGGAACAGGGCGAGCACCGTCGAGGTTCCGATCACCACCTCGCCGAGCGCGGTCACGAACACGATCAGGCCCACGCGGCCGACGGGGTCGCGCATGATCGCCAGGACCACGCCCGTCGCCATGATCGCGACCACCAGATGCCAGAGTCGCATCGCATCCTCACTCGCGGCGGGCCAAGACCGGGGGCGGTCTCACGAAAGAACGAGAATCCATTCTTGCAGAATCATGCCCCGGCCGCGAGCGGGCTGTCAACATCGGCAACGCCGGCGGGCGGAGCCGGGGCTCGCATCATGAGCTCGGCTCGCGTCACGTTTTCGGCAGTGGGCCGCCGCCGTTCGGATTCAGCCGCCGCCACCAGTCGGGGCCTTCCCGCTCGATCTCCGAGTTGAGGGATTCCAGGCGTTTCCGCATGGCGGCCGTGCGCTCGGGCTCTTTGTCCTTGAGATCGGTCGTCTCGCGGGGGTCGGTCTTGAGGTTGTAGAGCTCGATGTGCGTGAAGTCGAGCGACGCCAGGATCTTCCAATCGCCCTCGCGGAGCGCCATGTGCAGGTTTTCCCTGGGCGGGGCCATGTTCAGCCGCCAGTACAGCGGTCGCGGCCGGTCGACCGTGGCGGACTTTCCCTCAAGCACCGGCAGCACATCGGCCCCGTCGATCACGCGATCGGCCGGCGGTTTCGCGCCGCAAAGGGCGAGCACGGTCGGGAAAAAGTCGGATCCGATCACCGGCGTCTCGCAGGTCGTTCCCGGAGGAATTCGCCCTGGCCAGCGGGCGATCCCCGGCACGCGGATGCCTCCTTCGTACATCGAGCGCTTGCGGCCGCGCAGGCCGCCGGTGCTGCCTCGGGACCGACCCCTCTGACCGTCCCCCTCCGGACCATTGTCGGACGTGAAGAAGACGAACGTCGAGTCGGTCAGTCCCTGGGCGTCGAGAGCTTTCATGAGCTCGCCAAAGGCGTGGTCGAGCTGGCTGACGTCGCCGTGGTGCTGGCGAAAGTCCTCGGGCAGATCGTGGTAAGGCGCCTGGAAGCGGGGATCGGCCTCGATCGGCAAGTGCGGCTCGTTCGCGCAGACGGCCAGGAAGAACGGCTTGGCCTTGTCGCGCGCGTGGGACAGCCAGTCGACGGCTTCGCCCACCACCAGTGAGGCCGAAAAGCCCGTGAGCGGCCCCATGGGCTTGCCGTCGCGGACGAAATTCGTCGGGTTCTTGTGGCTCGGATCGGCGTTGTTCTGGGTGGCCATCCAGTGGTCGTATCCGTGATCGTTTGGCTGGGGCTGGGCGGGGTCGTTGAATTTGCCGTTCAGGTGCCATTTGCCGACGTGGGCGGTGGTGTAGCCGGTCTCGCGCAGCAGTTTGGGCAGCGTGATCTCGCTGGTCCGCAGGTGGAGCTCGCTGTTCAGGGCGATCCAGGTGAAGACTCCGTTGCGATGGGGCGTGCGACCTGTCAGGAGCGCGGACCGCGACGGCGAGCAGACCGCGCACGCCGCATAGCACTGGGTAAGGCGGGCGCCCTGCCGGGCGAAGGCGTCGAGGTTGGGCGTCTGGATCCGCGGGTGGCCGTAACAGCCGAGGTCGCCGTACCCCAGATCGTCGGCCAGGAACAGAACCACGTTCGGCCGAGCGCTGGGCTCGGCCGCCGAGACCCCCCACCCCGCCATGAGAAAACACATGAACACAAGTGAAAAACGCCGCATCGATGCTCCCTCGCGGAATCGCCTCATTTGGCCCTCGCCGTCTGTTGCTCGAGGAGCGCCGAGAGTTGCTTCACCACGGGAGCATATCTGGGCTCGTCGACCAGATTCGCGCGCTCGTCGGGGTCGGTCTCGTAATCGTAAAGCTGTGTTCCCTTCTTGCCTTCGTCCCATTCGGTGTAGCGATATTTCTCGGTGCGAATGCTCCGTCCCATGAAGCCCGAGCCTTTCTTGGCGTTTGGCCCCACCGGGCCGCGCGACACCTGGGTGTAGGCTGGAAGATCCCAGGACCGAGCCGGGTCGTCGAGCAGGGGTTTCAGGCTGGTTCCGTCGGTCTTGGGTGCTTTTAGCCCGCAGAGATCCGCCAGCGTCGCGTGCAGATCGACCAGCTCGACCGTCCGCGAACAGGCGCGCCCACGCGCAGCGCGGGGGTCGACGATGATGAGCGGCACGCGGGTGGAGTTCTCGAAGAGGCTCATTTTCTGCCAGAGCCCGTGCTCGCCCAGGTGGTAGCCGTGGTCGCTCAGGAAGACCACGATGGTCTTGTCGTCGAGCTTGAGCTCGTGGAGCGTTTGGAGCACGATGCCCACCTGGGCGTCCATGAACGAAGCGCTCGCGCGATAGGCCTGGATGGCCCGCCTGCGGAGGTCGTCGGTCATCTGGTCTTGTTCGCGTTTGCCGCTGGCGAAGGCGGGCGGGGGCGCCTCGTGATGGTCGGGGAAAACGGCTGGCAGGCGGATCTTGTCGACCGGGTGCAGGTCGAAATAGTGCTTGGGGGCGACGTACGGCGAGTGTGGACGGAAGAAGCCGCAGGCCAGGAAAAAGGGGTGATCGGCGTTCTCGCGGAGCAGACGGGACACCGCGGCGGCGATCTTGCCGTCGGTCTGTTCCTTGTCGGTTCCCTCCGCGGCCAGCCAGCTCAAGGTCGCGCCGAAGCGGCCGGCCCCCTTCGCATGGGGGGTCAAGGTGAAGATCAGGTCTTCCTCGTCCTTGTCGCGTCCGCGGGGGTTCAAGACTCGTTCCCAGCTCAAGGGGTCGTCGAGCCCGTCGGTGCCGATCTGTTCCGGCACGTTGTAGTGGAACAGCTTGCCCACGCGAGCGACGGTGTAGCCCGCCTCGCGAAAGGTTTGCGGCAGGCTGCGCGCGTCGGGCAGGGCCGCGCGAAACCGCGTGCCGTTGTCGTAGACCCGCTCGGTGTCGGGGCGCAGGCCGGTCAAGAAGCTCGACCGGCTCGGATTGCAGAGGGGGAACTGGCAGTAGGCCCGATCGAACCGCACGCCTCGCCCCGCCAGGGCGTCGATGTTGGGCGTCGTCCGCGGACCGCCGTAACAGCCCAGGGCGTTGTTGGTCAGGTCGTCGGAGACGATGAACAGCACGTTCATCTTGCCGGGCGGGTCGGCCTGCGCCGTCGCCGCAACGGATCCCAGAACAGCCACGGAAAGCATCCATCGAATCATGGTGTATCCTTCAGGTTCAATCGTGCATGGGACTCAAGCTTTCTTGGGTCGTCGGGGGCGTCCACCTTAACACGACATTGGCGGGTGAGTATCGTCGAGATCGTGATTATCGCCCCGTTTTCGTGCGAATCAAGAACCGACCCCTCATTACGACGGAGCCGCCATGATCCCGGCGATTTCCTTGGTCTCGCTCGTCCTCGCGCCCCTTGCGGCGTTCCCGGCCGCGTCCCAGCCCGCCGCCCGCCCCAACGTCGTCTTCATCCTCGCCGACGATCTGGGGTTCATGGACGTGAGCCCGAACAACGCCAAGACGTTTTACGAAACCCCAAACATCGCCCGGCTCGCCCAGCGCGGGATGCGCTTCACGCAGGGCTACGCCGCGTGCTGCGTCTGCTCGCCGACCCGCGGCAGCATCATGACCGGCAAGTACCCGCCCCGGTTCGGCGTCACCGATTTCATCCCCGGCATGCGATCCGCCAAGCTGCTCTCAGCGCCCAACGCCGATCACCTGCCGCTCGAGGAGACGACCCTCGCGGAAGCGTTTCGCGAGGCCGGCTACGCGACCTTCTTCGCGGGCAAGTGGCATCTCGGCGGCGGGTCGTTTTATCCCGGCGCTCAGGGGTTCCCGCGCGAGCTGGCCCCCATCGGTGGAGGGTCCGGCGCGAACGCGCAGTTCTGGTATCCGAAGTCCTCGCCGCCGACCGATCCCCGGGACGATCCCAAGACCACCGACCGCATTGCCGCCGCCGCCGTGAAATTTATCGCCGACCACAAGAATCAGCCTTTCTTCGCCTATTTGCCGTTTCTCGCCGTGCATATTCCGATCGGCGCGCGGGCCGATCTGGTGGCCAAGTACGAGCGGAAAAAGGCGTTCGCGCCCGCCGACGCATGGGGCAAGGAACGTTCCAGCAAGGTCCGGTTGGTGCAAAACCACGCGGCCTACGCCGCGATGCTGGAACAGCTCGACGCGGGCGTGGGACGGGTGCTCAAGGCGCTCGACGAAAACGGCGTCGCCGATCGCACGATCGTGGTGTTCATGGCCGACAACGGCGGGCTTTCCACCAGCGAGGGTCATCCCACGTCGAACCTGCCCTTTCGCGGCGGCAAGGGCTGGCCCTATGAAGGAGGCGTCCGCGAGCCCTGGATCGTGGCCGCCCCGGGCGTGACCAAGGCCGGCTCGGTCTGCGATACGCCGGTCATCAGCACCGATTACTACCCGACCCTGCTCGAGCTCGCGGGCCTGCCCTTGAAACCCGAGCAGCACCAGGACGGCGTGAGCTTCGTCCCGTTGCTCAAGGGCCGGCCGTTCGACCGCGGCAAGCCGCTATTCTGGCATTACCCGCACTACGGCAACCAGGGGGGCGCGCCCCAGGGCGCGATCCGCGACGGCGATTGGAAGCTCATCGAATGGTACGAGGACGGCGCTCTCGAGCTTTACAACATCGCGCAAGACCCCGGCGAGCGGACCAATCTCGCCGCGCGGCATCCCGATCGGGTCAAGGCCCTGTACGCCCAGCTCGCGGCCTGGCGCAAGGAAGTCAAAGCCGTCATGCCCACGCCCAATCCCAGGTACGATCCCAGCGCGAAGCCCGCCCCGGCCGCGCTCAAGAAAACCGCCGAATCCGCGGGCCGGCCCAACGTGTTGCTGATCTTCGCCGACGACATGCGGTCCGACGTGATCGCGGCACTGGGCAATCCCGTGATCAGGACGCCCCATCTCGACCGTCTCGCGCGCGGCGGTCTCACGTTTCATCGTGCTTATATGCAGGGAGGAATGCACGGCGCGACGTGCGTGCCTTCGCGCGCGATGTTGCTTTCGGGGCGGTGCCTGTTTCACGTCGATGAAAAGCTCATGCGCGACGAAACCTGGCCCCAGGCGTTTGGCCGCGCGGGCTATACGACCTTCATCAGCGGCAAGTGGCACAACGGCGACGCCTCGCTTGCGAGGAACTTTCAGGTCGCGCGCTCGGTGTTCCTGGGGGGCATGACCGACCCCATGCACGCCAGGCTCAGCGACGTGGTCGAGGGCAAGGTCGCGCCGGCCAAGCTCGCGCCCCGGCACGCCTGCGAGGTCTTCGCCGATCAGGTGATCCGCTTCTTGAACGAGCCCAAGAGCGGCCCGTTCTTTTGCTATGTCCCCTTCGACGCGCCCCACGACCCCCACATCGTCCCCGCCGATTTCCCCGTCCATTACGACCCGAATTCGATCCCCTTGCCGGCGAGTTTCTTGCCGCTCCATCCCTGGGACGACGGCGAGATGACCGTCCGCGACGAGCGCTTGCTCCCCTGGCCGCGCACGCCCGAAAACGTCCGCGCGATGCTCGCGGAGTATTATCGCTATGTTTCGTATCTTGATGTGCAAATCGGTCGTGTGCTCGACGCGCTCGATTCGTCGCCCTTCGCCCGGAACACGATCGTGGTCTTCTGCGCCGATTCGGGGGTGGCGCGGGGCAGCCACGGCCTCATCGGCAAGCAGAATCTCTACGACCTCGATTCGGTGCATGTCCCGCTCATCTTTCGCGGGCCCGGGATCCCGGCCGGCCGGCGAACCGACGCGATGTGTTATCTGTTTGACGTGCTCCCCACGCTGGGCGTTCGGGCCGGCGTCGCCGCGCCGGCGACGAGCGAAGGGATTGATCTCGGCCCCACCCTCGCCGACCCCTCCCTCCCCGCGCGCGGCGAGCTCTTGTTCGCCTATCGCGACGTTCAGCGGGCCTATCGAGACGGGCGCTGGAAGCTGATCCGCTATCCCCAGGTCGACAAGACCCAGCTCTTCGACCTGAACGCCGACCCCCAGGAAACGACCAATCTGGCCGAGAAGCCCGAATACGCGGCCAAGGTCGCCGAGCTCACGGCCGCGCTCGCGAAACTGAAGCGCCAGTTCGGCGACGCGGCCCCGCTCAAGGTGGCGCATCCCCGGCCGGCCGCGTGGAAGCCCCCGGTCGAGAAGACCGAGCGAGTCGACGGGCCGGGGGTTCCGAAAAAAAGCTGAACCCCCACGGAATCTCTGGACTCCGTCACACCTTGATTTCAAAGCCTTTTCGGCGCTCCCTGGCGACAAAGCTCTGCGCCTGTGCATCCTCGAGGATGACCTCGCGCCTGGGATCCCAGCGAACCGGGCGACCCAACCGCGCCGCGATCCCGGCAAGGTGGCACGTCGTCAGCGACCGGTGATGGCTGAACACGTCCGAGATCGGCTCGTTCCGATCCACGACGGCCTCGAAGAAGTTCCGGTAATGGTCGACCAGCGGGCGGTTCTTGTAGACGCGTTCCAGCGCCCCGTCCGGCAGCGGCTTTGACTTGAGCTCGTCGACGGCCGGACCGGTCAGTAGGCCGCGAGTCACGAACAGCTTTCCCGTCGTCCCCTCGAAGAGGATTCCGTTGCGGCCGTCGTGGCGAATGTCGATCTCAAGGCCGTCGGCGAATGTCGCCTTGATCAGAAACTCGGTGGCGGTGTTGTATCGAGAGTCGTCGGTGGGGAATCCGTCCTTGAACGCGACGGGATGCTTGACCATGACGGGATCGACCGAGACCGGCCCGGTCTCGGTCTTCCCCATCGCCCAGGTTGCGATATCGACGTGGTGTGCGCCCCAGTCCGTCAGTTTGCCGCCCGAGTATTCATACCACCAGCGGAACTCGTAATGGCACCGCGACCAGCTCTTGGTTTCTCCGTGGTCGCCGGCAAGGAAACGATAGGGAACGCTCGGGACCGGGCCCAGCCAGAGGTTCCAATCAAGGTGGCTGGGCGCCGCGGCCGTTGGGATCTTGGGACTCGTCGGCGCTCCGTCGATCACGCAGGTGGCTTTCTTCACCTTGCCGATCCGTCCATCGCGAATCAGGGCGATCGCCTTGAGGAACGAAAGCTCGCTCCGCTGCTGGGTGCCGATCTGGACGATTCTCCCGGTCTTGCGGCAAGCCTCGACCATTTGTTGACCTTCGTTGATGGTCAGGGTCATCGGCTTTTCGCAATAGACGTCCTTCCCGGCGTGCATTGCTTCAATGGCGATCTTGGCGTGCCAGTGGTCCGGCGTCGAGATATGGACGATGTCGACGTCCTTTCGATCAAGGATCGCGCGATAGTCGGCCACGGAGTCGGGGGCGCTGCCGGTCCAGTCCTTGACCAGTGCTCCCGCGCGCTCGCGACGATGGGCATCGGCGTCGCACACCACGACATAGTCGCCATACCGCCGGATGTCGGGCGCGGAGCCATGGGGACCATCGACGCCCGTCGCCCTTTGGCACCATCGGCTCCCCGTTCCCACCGCGCCCATCCGCGGGCGAGCATTGGCGCTCACGAAGCCCAAGGCGCGGTCGCGGCGACTTTCCCAAACGGCCGCGCCCGCCCAGGCCAGCGAACTCTTCAGAACCCCGCGGCGAGTGATCGTCGTGCTTGGCATTCGTTTTCTCTGAAACAATCCATGAACGGAACAGCGTAAACATAAATTAAGTATCATATAAGCACACGCAGTCAAGAATCCGCCGCCGGGCGACTTCATCCGGCCAAACAGGCCGGTATCGCGCCCGGTCTCGTTTCAGCCCAGACTCTCCGAAACTCCAGACTGATGCAAGGGCTCGGGGACAAGCCTAGCCTGTCGGGTTTTTGTCGTGACCGTGGAGCTCGCTCGCATTCACGCCCGTGGTCGCGTCCTGGCTCGGTTCGCCCGCGAGATCCTTTCCCCCGAGCCGCCGATTGGGTATTTCTGGTGTCTTGCGTTGGCAGCGCGGCGTCGATCGCGCGCGACGCCTCCGTCTTCTCCAGGAGTTCGTATTCCGATGAGTTCCCCGACCAAGCCCACCGTGTATCGTTTTTCGTTTGGCCCCTGGAATATCAGCACCGGCGCCGACCCGTTTGGCCCGCCCGCCCGCAAGGAGCTCGAATTCGCCCGCAAGATCAAGGCCTACAAAGAGCTCGGCTTCGACGCCGTCCAGTTTCACGACGACGACGTGGTTCCCGCCGACTGGGACTGGCCGGCGACTCTGAAAGGGGTGGCCGAGGTCAAGAAAATGCTCGACGGCGAGGGGCTCTTCGTCGAGATCCTGGCGCCTCGGCTCTGGGAAGACTCCCGCACGCTCGACGGCGCGTTCACCTCGAACAGCCCCGCCGACCGCCGCTATGCGCTCGATCGCTCGCGCAGGTGCGTCGACATCGCGCGTGAGATCGGCTGCAAGAACTATGTATTGTGGCTGGCCCGCGAGGGCACCTATATCCGCGAGGCCAAATGCGCCCGCACCGCCGTCTCCCGCATCGTCGACGCCTGGAACGCGATCCTCGAACACGATTCCGAGATCCGCGTGCTGGGCGAGGCCAAGCCCAACGAGCCCATGGACCAGGCCTATCTGCCCACGGTCGGCCACATGATCGGCGTCGCCTACAAGACCGTCGACCCCGATCGGTCGGGCGTCTTGATCGAGAGCGCCCACTCGATCCTGGCCGGACTCGACCCCGCCGACGACATGGCCTACGCCCTCTATCACAACAAGCTCTGGAGCGTCCACCTGAACGACCAGAACGGCCTCAAATACGACCAGGACAAGGTCTTCGGCTCGGTCGACCTGCGCAGGGCGTTCAACCAGGTCTGGGCGCTCGAAAAGAACGGGTTCGGCCAGGCCGGCGAGTGCGTCGGGCTCGACGTCAAGGCCATGCGCACCACCACGCTCGAGGAGTCGATGTTCCACCTGGCGCACTCAAGGACGATCTTCCTGCGGCTCCTGGACGTCGTCCGCGGCGTCGACCACGCGAAGGTCGAGGAGCTGCGCTCGAGGCGTCAGTACGAGCAGCTCGAGATGCTGATCCTGAACGCGCTCATGGGCCGGAAGGCTTGACGGCCGGCCTGGCATCGCCCGTTCGAGCCGTCGGCTTGAGCAGCGATGGAAGCGCCAGCTTCTTGGGTTCGCCCGGCGGCCGCGGGTCGCGCGGTTTCAGCCGCCAGGCAATGGCGTCCAACCGCGCGAGCCCGGCCGGAATCGCGTGCTTGCCGGTTGATGTTGCCTTCATACGTTCATACATGCGCTCGAGCAAATGTTCACGGACCGCCGCTACCGCCGGCTCGGCCGAAAGATCGTGGGTTTCGCCGGGGTCGCGCTGCTCGTCGTAGAGCCTGAAATACGGCCCTGGAAGCGGGAGCGGGTTCCTGGTCTTGTAGCCGTCCTCGCGGAGCCGAGCGCCCGAGCCGACGATGAGCTTGTAGCGATCGTCGCGGACCATGGCTTCCTCGTTTTCGGTGTATTCGCTATAGACCACGTCGTGGCCCCTGGCGTTTGGCTCGCCGCGCAAGAGGGGTGAGAGGTCGATCCCGTGCAGGCCCTCGGGCCGGGGCAGGCCGGCCAGCGCCAGCACCGTCGGCAGCACGTCGACCAGCTCGACCAGGTCGTTCACCCTGCGCCCGGCCGCGATCTGGCTGGGCCAGCGGATGATGAGCGGCACCCGCACCGCCTGTTCATAAAAGCAATGCTTTTCAAATCGGCCGTGCTGGCCGAGCAGATAGCCGTTGTCGCCCACGTAGACCACGATCGTGTCGTTCGCCAGCCCGCTGGAATCGAGCGCGTCCATGAGCCGGCCGATCTGGTGGTCCAGGAACGAGAGCGACGTGAAGTAGGCCGCCTGGATGCCGCGGATTTCGCCGGAGGTCAGATCGGCGAACACCTCCGGCTGTTCGCGGCGGTCGAACGCGGTGAGCCCGGGAACCGAGAACCCCGCGGGTGAATAGCGCCCCGTCCATTCGGTGGGGAAGCGAAAGGGGCTGTGGGGTTCGTAGAACCCGACGACCATCGCGAACGGCGTCTTGCGCGACGTGCGGAATTCGCGGGCGGCGCGTTCGATGAAGAAGGTCGAGCTCATCGCCTTCGCTGCCAGCCCGGCATCCAGGCAATCGGCGTTAAGCCAGAGCCGGGCGGGGTCCACGAACGGATGCCAGGGTCGCCGGTGGTCTCCCCCGGGGGGCGGGTCTTCCTTGAGCCTGCGCTCCCACTCGGCGAGATCGACGCGCCGGGCGAAGCCGTGCCGGGATGGACCGTTGAAGTGCATCTTGCCGATCGCGACCGTTTCGTAACCCCTGCGCGCGGCCAGCACGCCCAGCGTGGCCGCACCGTCGGGCAACGCGGTCATGAGCTGGGTCACCCCGACGGCGTGCGGCAGCGTGCCCGTGATCAAGGACTGCCGGCTGGGCGTGCACACCGGCGCATTGCAATACGCCCGCTCAAAGAGCACCCCCTGGCTCGCCAGTCGATCGAGGTTCGGCGTGGCTTTCCGCGGGTCGCCCATCGAGCCCAGCGTCCAGGCCGCGTGGTCGTCGCCGATGATGAGCAGGATGTTGGGCTTGCGCGGCGTCTCGGGGGCATCAGGCGCCGCCGTGAAGGCGCTCGATTCATCCGCCCCCCCGGCCGGCGATTCGGGCTCGCCCGCGCTCTTGCCGCCGATGGCATACCCGAGCGCGGCCGCCAGACAGAGACAAAAAAGACTCGCGCCGCTCGAGATCAAACCGCACCGGTTCTTGATCTCGCGGGATCGCCGTCGCGCACCGTCCACCACGTTCCAACCCTCGACCTGGAGGCCCGACTGGTCCTTCGTCGGTTCTCGAGCCCTGAAGCAAATCGCCCGCGGATCATTCTCTTAACGAAATCTTACCCTCGCATGCGACAGGCGATCGAGAATTCTCAGCCCTGGGCCGTGCGGATCGCGCTTGCGGTGAGGCTTGTGGGGCACTCGATGAGCGGGCCACTGGGCCCCATGTAAACCACCCGGCCCCCCTCCGCGCCCGCGCCTGGACCCAGGTCGACGACCCAGTCGGCCGCCGTGACCACGTCCAGATTGTGCTCGATCACGATCAGCGTGTTGCCGCGGTCGGCCAGGCGAAAGAGAATCGCGAGCAGGCGCTCGACGTCCCTGGGATGGAGTCCCGTGGTGGGCTCGTCGAGGATGAAAAGCGTGCTGCCGGTGGCCGTCGTGGTGAGCTCGGCGGCCAGCTTCACGCGCTGCGATTCGCCCCCCGAGAGGGTCGCGCTCGATTGACCCAGGGCCAGATAGCCCAGGCCGACCTCCGCGAGGCTCTCGAGCCCGCGGAATGCGGCTGGAACCGCCGCGAAGACCGCGAGGCTCTCATCGACGCGCAGGTCCAGGACGTCGCTGATCGACAGGCCTTTCCAGCGGACCTCGAGGGTCTGGGGGTTGTAACGTTTGCCCAGACATTCGGGGCAGACGATCTCGAGCTCGGGCAAGAGCCGCGAGGCGATCGCGCGGACGCCGAGCCCGCGGCAGGCCTCGCACCGCCCGCCCTTCTCGTTAAAGCTGAACCGGCCCGCGCCGTAGCCGCGCGCCTTGGCTAGGCCGGTCATGGCGAACAGGCGGCGGATCGCGGTGAAGGCGCCGACGACGGTGGCCGGCGTCGACCGCGGCCCGCGACCGATCGGCGCTTGATCAACCTCGATCAAGCGATCGATCGCCTCGAGCCCCGCGAACCCCGGCGGCGAGCGCCTGTCCCGCCCCTGGTGCAGCATCCGCCAGACCGCCCGCGCCAGCAGACCGTGGATCAGGCTGCTCTTCCCCGAGCCGCTGACTCCGGTCACCACCGCGAACCCGCCGCGCGGAAACCGCGCGTCCACGTGCTTCAAGTTGTGCAGGCTCGCACCCCGGATCTCGAGCCAGCCGGGGCTTTGCCTGAGCCGGTCGCTCGCGGGAGCGGCCGCCGGCTTCCGCGCGAGATAGGGCCCGGTGACCGATGCCGGATCACGTGCGATTTGGGCGGGGCTGCCCGCCGCGATCACCCGGCCGCCGTCGGGGCCAGCGCCCGGGCCCAGATCGATCACCCAGTCGGCCGCCTGGATCACGACCGGGTCGTGCTCGACCACGATCACGCCGTTGCCGCTCGAGACCAGCGCCCGCACTCGCTCGATGAGCCGGCCGGTGTCGTGCGGGTGCAGCCCGGTCGTGGGCTCGTCGAGGATATAGCACGCGCCGACCAGATTTGCCGCGAGCTGCCCGGCCAACCGCGCGCGCTGGAGCTCGCCCCCGGAGAGCGAGAGCGAGCCCCGTTCGAGCGCCAGGTGGCCCAGTCCCAGGGCCTGGCAGGCGTCGAGCCGGCCGGCGACCTCGGCGACCAACTGGTCGGCCGCGGGTTCGAGCGTCGTCTGCTGGAAAAACGCGATCGCCTGGCTGCATTCCATGCTCCAGACGTCGGCGATCGACCGGCCGGCGATCCGCATGGCGAGCGCCTCGGGCCTGAGCCGCGCTCCGTGGCAGCTTGCGCACGCCGTGGTTTCGCGATAGGCGTCCAGGGCGCGGGCGTCGACCTTGGCGTCGGCCGTTGCCTGCTCGAGGAGCCCCTGAAGGCCAGGGAAACCCACCCGAGCGTCGCCCGCCCAGAGCGATTCCTGGAGCGCGCCCGGCCAGCCTTTGTAAGGAATCGATCGATCCACGGATGCTGCTTCAAGGAATCGTTCCACGGCTTCGGTCGCGGGATCAAGCCCGCGGCCCGGGCTCGCGAGCAGGCCCAGCGGCGGCGCCAGGCCCTGGTCCCAGGTTCGATCGGGGTCGGGGATCACGAGCGCGCGGACGAACGACCTTCCCGCCCCCAGCCCCTGGCAGCCCGGGCATGCGCCGTCGGGGTTGTTGAAGCTGAACGAGCGGGGCTCGAGGGGAGTCGTGCTCGTGCCGCAATCGGGACAGGCGTGGTTCACGCTGTAGAGCCGCTCGCTCCAGCCCTCGGGCGCGTCGACAAGCGCCGTCACCAGCCCCCCCGCGAGCGCGAGGGCCAGGTCGACGCTCTCGGCGAGTCGCGTGCGAACCCCCTCGCGGATCACGATCCGGTCGACGACCGCCTCGATCGAATGCGGCCGCGCTGGCGCAAGCTTGGGCGGCGGGTCGCCGACCTCGACGATCTCGCCGTCGATCCGCGCCCGGATGAGGCCCGACGAGCGCAAAAGCGCGAACGTCTCGGCGTGCCCGCCCTTGCGCTTGCGAACCAGCGGTGCCAGGATCTGCACCTTCCGCCCCGCCCCCAGCTCGAGCAAGCGATTGACGATCTGTTCGGGCGCGTGGCGCTCGATCGGTCGGCCGCACTCGGGGCAGTGAGGCGTGGCGAAGCGGGCAAAAAGCAGGCGCAGGTAATCGTTGATCTCGGTGATGGTCCCGAGCGTGCTCCGGGGGCTGGGGGTCGAGGATTTCTGATCGATGGCGACGGTCGGGGGCAGGCCCAGGATCAGATCGACCGGCGGGGGCTCGAGGAGCTCGACGAACGCGCGTGATTCGGACGACGCGCATTCGAGGAACCGCCGTTGTCCCTCGGCGGCCAGGGTGTCAAAGGCCAGCGAGCTCTTGCCCGACCCGCTCACCCCGGCGAGCGCCACCAGCTTGGCGCGGGGAATGGCGACGTCGACGTTCTGGAGATTGTGCGTCCGCGCGCCCTGGATCTCGATTGCGTCGGCGAGCGTCCGGTCTGGAGCGGCTGGGACCGCCCGTGATTCGCCGCGTCGTGCTTTCATGAGTCGCCCGTATCGCCGTGGGACGGCGCGTGGTTTTGTCGCCGTCGCGTCCTCCGCCAGCTTGGCTTGACCGGCTGGCCGAGGACGACGATGATCGTAGCATGGCGCCCAGGGGTGTGACGACCAGAGCCCGGCGAAACGGGAGAATGGTCCCGATCATGAGCGATTCGATGGTCACTTTGGACTTGCCCGCGGACGTCTACGAACGGGTCCGGCGCGCGGCCAAAGGAATGAACCAACCCCTGGAAAAGGCGCTCGTGGACATCGTCCGGGCCGCCACGCCGTCGTTGGAACGAGTCCCAGCCGAGTATCGGGCGGAGCTCGAGGCCCTGGAAGACCTGAGCGATGACGAGCTGCGGCGGGTCTCGCGAAGTGTCGTCGCTCTCGGTCAACAGCGCCGAGTCGAGCGGCTCCTCGATAAGAACCAGCGCGACGAACTCACGGATCGTGAGCGACAGACGCTCGCCGGCCTGCGATCCGAAGGGGACCGCGTCATGCTGAGGCGATCGTACGCGGCCCTGTTGCTCAAATACCGGGGGCAACGAGTCTCGAACCCCGAGGGCGTCTGACGGTGGCCGGCAAGGCACGGGTCTCGCGTCTCCTACGCGAGCGCGTGGCCAGGGCCGCCGGTGATCGATGCGGGTATTGCCGGACGCCCGAGAGCATCGCCGGTTTTCGTCTCAGCATCGAGCACATTATTCCCGCGTCCAAGGGAGGAAAGACCACCCCCGAAAACCTCTGGCTCGCGTGTCATGCCTGCAACGAGTTCAAGGGTTCGCGCACTCATGGGCGAGACGCCGTCACCGGAAAGCGCGTGCGGCTCTGGAATCCCCGGCGACAGAGGTGGCTCGATCACTTTTCCTGGAGCGAGGACGGAACGGAGATCCTCGGTTTGACTCCACGCGGCCGCGCCACCGTCGCCACGCTCCAACTGAATCGGTCCGAGCTGGTGGCCGCGCGCTCGCTCTGGGTGCAAGTCGGGTGGTGGCCGCCTCGAGGCGACTCGGCTGAGTCAGCGTCGCGCACAACATGACGGCCCTTCGGAGACGTCAAACCAATCGAGCAGCCTCGCGATCGCTTCAATCACCCGGCGATGGCCGCCGTGCGTCAGTGCGAGGCTTCCGCCGCCGGCTCGGCGACCAGGGCCTGAAACCGGGGTCGGTCGCGGAGGATCACCAGATCGGAATCCTCGCGGGCATCCTTGCGGTTGGCGGGATCGCGAAAGTAGCCCAGATCTCGAGCGGCCTCGAGCCACTCCAACGCCCGCGCGATCCGGGCCTCGACCTTCTTGGTCCGCGCGGCCCCAGCCAGCTTGGGATCGGCGCGGACCGCGCTCGCGAGCCGGGCGTGGACGCAGGCCGCATTGTAGCGGTCGACGGCGGGTTGACCCGGCTCGATCGTGATCGCATCGGCGATTCGCTCGGCCGACTCCGGGTCGCCCGCCGCGAAATACTCAAGGCTGGCGCCGACGCGATAGGGGAACCGCCCCGGCGGGTCGGCCAGCTCGACGACCCGAGTCCATTCCTGGGCCGACTCGCGGTGCCGGCCAATCCTCTGCAACGCCAGCGCCCGATTGCCGTGCAGACTGAGGCAATTGGACCGCGCGATCGCGTCGTTCGGCTCGCGCTTCAGATAAGCCTCCAGAGGCGCGGTCGCCGCGTCCGCGATCTGGATCGATTCCTCGAGCGTGGCCGGCGCTTGGTTGAGGATACCAGAGAGATTGATCGCGATACTCGCGATCACCATCATTCCCCGGTCGCGTTCCCGCGTCGTCTGGATGCCGTGGACCAGGTTCCAGGCCCTTCGCAGCGTCTTTGCCGCCTGGTCAAGCCGCCCATGACTCCAATGAATCACGGCCAGATTGGTCAGCGATTCGGCGATTGTGTAGGCCGACTCGGGCCATGCCTTGAGATCGATCCGCGACCTGAGCTCGATCGCGCGCTCGTACTCGGCGATGGCCAGGTCGGGGTGCTTGGTCGCGGCCAGGGCCATGGCGCGGTCGTGATGGGCCATCGCGGCCAGTTCGAGAGTCTCCCGATCGTCCCCCTTGGATTTCAACAGCGAGTCCGCCAGCTCGACCGCCTGGCGCCCCGCCTCGACGCTGCGGTCGGGGTCGTCCGTGTAGGAAACGGTGGTCGCCAGCCGGGCCAGGCACTTGATCCAGCCCACCCGCGATTCCAGGTCGATCGGATGCATTCGATCGAGCCGCTCATAGAGATCGGCCGCCCTGCGCCCGCTCGCTATCGCCTCGTCCACGCGGCCCAGGTAAATCAGATACGACGAATTGTCCGAGAGCGTCTCGGCCTCGTCCGCGAGCACCCGCGGGTCGCCCGGATCGGCCTCGGCCAGAATCGCCTCGTGAAACCGCAGCGCCTGCTCGAGCAGGTCGTGACGCAGGTCGAGCAGCTTGGGCGTTCCGAAGAGGCTGGCGTCGCCCGTCCGTTCGAGCATCGCGTGGATCGTTTGCCGGGCCTGGCGATAATTCCGCCTGGCCTCGGCGGCCTTGGCGTCGGTGCGCACGATCTGGGCCCGAAGCGCCCGGTCGTGCCGCGCGACCAGGCCGAGGACCACGGCGACCGCGCCAATCACCGAGGCCGCCAGGGCCGATTGCCAGGGATGCCGCCGCGCCCATTTCACCAGCCGCGCGCCCGGACCCAGCCGCCGCGCACGCACCGGCTCGCCCGCCAGGAACCGGCCCAGATCAAGCGCCAGCTCGCGCGCCGACGAATAGCGCTTGGTGGGCGTTTTTTCCAGGCATCTCAAGCAGATCGTTTCCAGGTCGCGAGCGAGCCCTGGCCGAACGCGCCTGAGCGACAGCGGCTCGTTCTCGGCCACCAGCTTCATGGTCTCGACCGGCGATTCCCCGACGAACGGCGGACGACCCGTGAGCATATGGTAAAGAACGGCACCCAGCGCGTGGACGTCGGCGGCCGGCCCGACCTCGCGGGATCGGCCGAGCGCCTGCTCGGGCGCCATGTAGCTGGGCGTCCCCAGGATCACTCCGGTGGCCGTGCGGGCCGATTGGCCGTCGATCTGCTTGGCCAGCCCGAAATCGCCGATCTTGGCCCGGCCGCTGGTGGTGAAGAGGATGTTCGAGGGCTTCAGGTCGCGATGGACGACGCCCCGGTCGTGCGCCTCCTGGATCGCCAGGGCCAGGGTTTGCGCCAGCTCGGCGGCTTCGCGCGCGGGCAAGGGGCCGGTCTTGAGCCGGTCCGACAGCGTCCCGCCCTCAAGGCATTCGATCACCAGGTACGGCCGGCCCCGCGACTCGCCGACGGTGTGGATCGTCACGATGTTGGGATGGTTGATCCGCGCGACCGCCGACGCCTCTTCTTGAAACCGCCTTCGCTCCTCGCTCGAAACCTCGACGTCGGCCGGGATCGTCTTGACCGCGACCTCGCGGCCCAGCTTCATGTCAAACGCCTTGTAGACCACCCCCATGCCGCCGCGGCCCAGCACGCCCATGTACCCCAGCCCCTCGATCGGCGGCGGGCCGCGGTCGTCGATCGCCACGCACGGAAACGTCGGCGGCTCGGCCGTGGTCGCCGGGCTGGGGCCGGGATCCTGCTTCATTTCCGCGAGGATCTCGAGGTCGACCTGGGCCAGCGCCTCGGGCAGGCGATCGGCCATTCCGGGAAAACGAGCCGCGTACTCAGCCGTCGACGGCGCGTCGCCCCACAGCCGCCGGACCCGGTACTCGGCGGCGGCCAGATCCAGGATCGCGTGCTCGCCGCCGGCCAGCGCGGGGAACCGGGCCAGGTAGTGCTCGAGTCGGGGCCGGGCAGGGCTCGCGCTGGTCGTCTCCACGCTCGCCGACCGCCAGCGGTATTCCAGATCGAGCGCCACGAATTGCAAACACGCGTCGGCGGGGAGCGTTCGCCCGCCATCCTCGCCGAACGGCCCAAGGTAAAGTGCCAGATCGGGCGCGCGCCCGCCGCGCCAGGCCTGCTCGAAGGCGACCAATCGCCCCTCAAGGCTGCTGTCTTTCAGGCCCATCGTGGCTTCCATCGCGTTCAAGACCGTCCCAATTCCGCGCCCTCTTCGAGCTCCTTCAATCGCGCGGCCAGGATCGCGGCGATTCTGCGCAGATGGCGCCCCACCGTGGTGTGGCTGACCTCGAGCCGCCGCGCGATCTCGAAGTGGGACATCTCACGGAGCCTCAGGTCCACGACCTGCCGCAGCGTCGCGCCCACCGGCCCAAACAGATACTCGAGCTCGTCGGCGAGCGCGATCGCCTCGTGAACCCCTGGCTCACGCGAGACCAGCCCCAGCCGCTCGTCGTCGAGCTCCTCCGCCGTCGACCACCCTTCCTCGACCATGAGCGACCGCTTGAGCCGCAGCTCGCGCTTGACCAGGTTCACCAGCTTGTGATGCGCGATCCGCGCCAGCCACGCCCAGAGATCCCCCGACCGCTCGAGCGCGATCCGATCCTCGCGCACCGCCCGGAACAAGCTCGCGAAGACCTCCTGGGCGACGTCCTCGGCCCCAAACCGCCTCGTCAGACCCGCCGGCATGCGCGCATTCAATAACTCAAGCAATCGCGCCACAAAGCGATCGAAGAGCAACCGCTCGGCCTCGGACTCGCCCCGCCGACAACGACCCACAATCTCGAGCGTCTCGGGATCCGACGTCGGAACCGATCCCACCTCGGTGATCAACATCGCGCCACCTCGAACGATGTTTGGAAAAAACCTCGCGGTTCTCATTATTTTTGATCCGGCGTTCCAAAGCAATCAGAAAAGGTGATCTAGTAACAACGAAGCGCGAATTCGCCGGCGCGGCCATCCACCGCGAGAGTGCGCATCCCGCGGGCCAGTCCGCTTTGTCGTCCAGTTTTCCCAGGGTTGTACCCGACGAAATCCCTAACCTGTTATGGGGCGGTTCGTTATAGTCACCGGCCACGTTCGCCTTGCGCGCTTTCACGAAAGAGATTCGAATCTGATCGCTGTCGCGGGGACGAAATCGGGCAACCCAGGGGATGTTTCGCAAAATCAACATTGAGGCTCGTACGCAACGACGGCGTGTACGGGCGCGCAACGACCAAGGAGCAAACGACGATGACGACACGGGGTGTGTGGATCAGCCTTGGGTGCCTGGCTCTGGCCGCCTGGGCCGGGCCAGCGCGGGCACAAGACGTGGGGGCGAACGCGAGCGGCAACTGGGAAACGGCCTCGATCTGGACCACGGGAAGCGTGCCGGGATCATCAAACAACGTCTACATCGGCAGCAACTATCCCGCGGACGCGGCCGCCACGGCGACCGTGACCCTCACCGCCAATGAAGCGGCGGCCAACCTCTATCTGGGGAACGGCGGCGGGGACAGCGGCACGCTCAACCTGGGCTCGAACACGCTGACCGTCTCGGGGGACATCCAGCTTGGGGGGAACGGCGGCACGGGGGCGATCACCGAGAGCGCGGGCGGGTCGTTCACGGCCGGCAGTCTTTATCTCCTCAGCTCGACAAGCTCGATCACCCTGGGCTCGAATGACGCCGTCGGCTATCTCCAGCTCAACAACGGCTCGTCGGCCACCACCTCCGCGACGGGCAACGTGACCGGGAGCGTCAGCGTTCTTGCGGGCAGCACGTTCAAGATGGGGGCGGCGCTCAATATCAGCGGCGCGCTGAACGTGCAGGACTCGGGCTCGGTGCTGAACATGAACAACAACGCGATCACCGGGGCGAATCAGGTGTTCCTGGGCTGGTACGGTTCGAGCGCGATCACGATCGACAATCGGGCGGCGATCACGACGGCGAATCTGTACGTGGGCAATGGGATGGCCTTCAACCTGAACGCGACCGATTCGGTGACGAATTTCTACCTGGACAACAAGGCGACGAGCACGCTGTCGAGTTCGGTGTCGTCGTTGGGGCTGAGCAACGGCGCGATTGCGACGACGACGGCGGCCGGAAACGTGACCGGGGACGTCAGCGTCAGCGGAGGGAGCACGTTCAACATGGGCGCGGCGCTCAAGATCAGCGGCGCGCTGAACGTGCAGGACTCGGGCTCGGTTCTGAACATGAACGGGAACGCGATCACCGGGGCGAATCAGGTGTTCCTGGGCTGGTACGGTTCGAGCGCGATCACGATCGACAATCGGGCGGCGATCACGACGGCGAATCTGTACGTGGGCAATGGGATGGCCTTCAACCTGAACGCGACCGATTC
>DAIDHE010000444.1 GCA_027459775.1 Planctomycetales bacterium
AAAAGGCGAGAGTCGGGGACGGTGCGCGGTCGATGAGAGAGACGCGGGATGCCCGCGAGTCCGTGGGTGCACGGTCTTGGAGCCCCAGGGAGGGGAGCTCAGGCGATGGTCAAGTCGTTCCGGGAAAACAAGGGTCGGTCACGTCGTCGGCCGGTGGTCGTGGTCGCGTCGCTTGGCCTTTCCCTGGCGGGTTGCTCCGAGATCAGCGGTCTGCGTTCGGTGGGGACCGAGCGTCCGTCGTTGCTCGCGCTTTGGGAGCGGCCCAAGACCGCCTCGCCGAAGCCCGGGGCCGATTCCTACGCCCAGGCCATGCATGCCAATGACGACAAGCTCGACGACTCGGACGCGCTCGCCGATCTCGAGCCCGCGAATCCCGGTGGTCGTGGGGATTCGAAGGCAGCCGCGAACCGCGCGAAGCTCGCTCGCCGCGATCCCAAGCTCGAAGGTCCGAACACGGAGTCGCCCGCCGATCAAGACAAACGCCTGAGTGACTCCGACGCCGTGCGGGTCACTCTCGGTCAGCCCACGACGCTGCCGTCGGCCCGATCCGCGACCGCCATCGTGGCGGCCCAGCCCTCGGATCGTGACGCGCACCCGCGATCCTGGACGAGCGAGCGTTCGACCGCGCCCCCGGCAGGGTCCAGCGAGCTCGCCCTCGGCGCGACTCCAGGTCCCAGGGCCCCCCACGCCGACCTCGATCCCAAAGCCATTCTGGCGCGGGTCGAAAAGGCCGTCGATCAGCTCGACAGTTACCAGGTGCGGATGACACGCGCCGAGAAGATCGGCGACGCGAGCCAGCCCGAAGAACACATTCTGCTCTCAATCAAGCGCAAACCTCGCGCTGTCCGACTGGAGTGGACCAGCGGACCGAACAAGGGCCGCGAAGTGATCTATTCCGAGGCCCTTGACCCCAGGTCGCTGTTCGTGCACATGCCCGCCACCGGGCTGCCAATCCCCACCATGAAAATCTCCGTCGACAGCCCACTCGTACGGAAAAACAGCCGCCATTCGATCACCGAGGCTGGGTTCGACGTGATGCTGAAGGAACTCTTGCTCGCCGGGGCGACCAATTCCGCTCGCGTCGACTTTCGCGGGCTGAAAACGCCGGAGGGCGACGATACGCCATCCTATCATTTTGTTCATCATGACGACCATGGCGAGACCTGGGACGTCTATCTCGACACCCGGTCGCTCTTGCCCCGCCGCGTCGAGGCCCGCGACGCCCGCGGTCGCCTGATCGAACACTATGTCTACAACGACATGAAGCCCAACCCCGACAGCCTCGCGACCGCCGACGCCTTCACACCCGACGCGCGATGGGGCCGCTCCGACGGCATGCTCTCACGCATCGCTCGGTCGTTCGATGGGACCGCCAAGCCGCCGACCGCGTCGCGCTGACTGTCAAATGTGACGACGGATTGAGCCCTTGATGCCGCCCGTCAACATTCGAGACGCTGGTCACGAGAAAATGTAACCTACGCTATTGCAAGAACTTCCCCCGATGGGCTCTGATAGAGGCGCGAGACATTGCGGGTTGTGGCGCATGTTGTGCAAGGAGCGATACTAGAAGTACGCACTGGGGTGCCACCAAGATCGGGGCCGCAATGACGGCGTCTCAACCCTATTCCATCTTGATCACGGACGACGATCCGCAGGCGCGGGAGACGTTGCGCGACATCGTCGCCCCTCATGGCTACCGCACGCTCATGGCCGACTCGGGCGAGGCGGCCGTGGACGTGATCCGGCAGAACGAGGTCCATCTCGCGCTCATGGATATGCATTTGCCGCGGCTGTCGGGGCTCGACGCCCTGGTCCTGGCCCGGCAGTTCCGCGGGGCGATTCCTGCGATTCTGATCACGGGCGACCAGGACGACAACCTCGTGCGCAGGGCGCTTTCCGAGCACGCTTTCTGCGTGCTCGCCAAGCCCGTCAGCCGCCACGTGGTCATCTACGTCGTGCACAAGGCCCTGCAAAAGTATTACAACTAATCGCGGCGTCGATGAAGCGCAACGGACATGAAACTCAAGGCCGCGGCGATGGTTCTTGTCGTCGCTTTCCATCCCCTGGCCGCGCTTGGGCACGACATCCCCAACGAGCGGGTCGACCGGGCGATTCAGCTCACCCTCGAGCCTGGCTGGCTCAGGGTTGATTACGAGGTGAGCCTCTCGGAGCTGACCCTCACCCAGGATCTGCGCGGGCTGGGCGAGGAGCTGCCCCAGGGCGACCGCCAGGGCTGGCTCGAGCTCTACGCCCGGATCGTCGGACCCTTGAACTCGAAGGGGCTGCTCGCCGCGGTCGATCACGTGCCGTTGGCTCTCGAATCCGTGGGCTACGACCTCGAGGTCCGCGAGCATCCACGATATGTCTTTCACCTGAAGGCCCCGATTCCGCCCGCGGGCCGGCTCAGCCTGCGCGATTCGAACTATGCCTCGAGCGCGGGCACGAGCCGCCTGGTCTTGCGGGCGGGGGAGGGGGTACGGCTCGAGGACTACACGGGGGCGGCCAGCGTCGATCTTGTCCCGATCCAGCCAACCTGGATGCTCTCGGACCAGGAAGAGCGCCTGACCAAGGAGGTCGAAGCACTCTACATGACGTTGGCGGCGGCGAATCCCGAGCCCGCCCATGCACCCCCGCCCGCGCAGACAGCGCGACGGGCGGAGGCGGGGCTGTCGCGGCTTCTGGACCGATCGCGGGGGGGCTCATGGGTGTGGCTGTGGTTGTTGGCCGGCGCGCTCGGCGGTCTGCACGCTCTCCAGCCGGGGCATGGCAAGACTCTGGCCGCCGCCTGTGCGATCGCGCCCGGGGCGCGAGCCGCCGATCCGGTGCTCCTGGGACTGGCGACGGGGCTCGCGCACGCGGCCACGGTCCTGGTGATCGCGCTTGGGCTCTGGCTCACTCGCTCAAGCGCGGTCGGTTCGCTCCATCACGGGCTGACCGGGATCGCGGGCTTCGTCATCGCCGCGATCGGTCTGTGGCGGCTGGGCCGGGTTCTGGGAGGACATGACGTCCATGGGCATGGCGCCCGATGCGGGCCAGGCCGCCTGGGCGCTGTCGGGCTGGGGCTTGCCGCGGGGCTTGTGCCGTGCTGGGACGCCGTCGCGATGCTCGTCCTGGCCGCCGCCATCGGCCGGCTGGGCGACGGCGTCGAGCTCGTGCTCGCGTTTTGCATGGGTCTGACCGCGGCCCTGGCGGCCTCGGGCTGGCTGGTCTGGAGGCTGGGCTCGCGCGCCCTCGAGCGGATGGGCGGCCGATTCGCCCGGACCGCCTCGGCCCTTGGCGGGCTGGCCGCGGTGCTGGTCGGTCTGGTACTGTTCCTGGCGTGATGCCAGTCGCGAGGATGGTCTCCCCGGGAGCGGTCGATGTCGCTTGAGAGTCTCACTCTTTTCCATATCGCCGTCCCGCTCAAGAAGGTCGTCCGTCACGCCTCGTTTGAACGGTCGTCGAGCGAAAACCTGGTGGTCCGTGCGACGCTCGCGGATGGTACGACGGGGTATGGCGAGGGCGTGCCGCGAACCTACGTCACCGGAGAATCGATCGATTCGGCATTCGAGATGCTTTCGCGGCACGACTGGGCTGCGATGATCGGCGCACCCCACGATTACTCCGAGCTGGTTGCTCGCCTGACCGACCTCGAGATTCCCGAGATCGAGAACGATCCCCGCGGCATGGCCGGCAACGCGGCCCGCTGCGCGCTCGAGCTGGCCTTGCTCGACGCCTATGGCCGGCGATTTGGCCAGTCGGTCGGCGAGGCGGTCGCGCTGGCGCAGTTTGAGGGGCTCGAGCGCAGGCCGCCCGCTCGCGTGCGGTACAGCGGCGCGATCACCGCGGAATCGCCCCGGGGCGAGGTCGTCTCGGCGCTCAAGATGCGGCTTTACGGCTTTCACCAGGTGAAGATCAAGGTGGGCGCTCCCGGGCACGACGACCGCCGCGGGCTGGCGAGGATGAGGCGCATCCTGGGGAATCGGATCGACGTCAGGCTCGATGCCAACGAGGCGTTTGGCGCCGACGAAGTGGTCGAGCGGGTGCGAGAGTTGCTCTTTTGTCGTCCCTCGGCGCTGGAACAGCCGGTGCCGCACGCGCAGGTTGACTGCCTGGCCGAGCTCAAGGGCCGGCTGGGCGTGCCGATCATGCTCGATGAGTCGCTGTGCGGCTATCCCGACGCGGTCCAGGCAATCGAGCGCGGGACGGCCGACATCCTCAACGTGCGGCTGTCAAAATGCGGCGGAATTCTGCCGTCGCTGCGGATCATCGCCCTGGCTAGCCGGTCGGGGAAGGGCGTGCAGCTTGGCTGTCATCCGGGCGAGACCTCGATCCTCTCGGCCGCCGGGCGGCAGGTCGCCTGCCGGCTCGCCGGCCTGCGCTATCTCGAGGGCTCGTACGACCGCCATATCCTGGCCCAGAATCTGGCCGCGACCGATCTCACGTTTGGCTACGGCGGCCGCGCCCGGCCCCTCGCCGGCCCCGGGCTGGGCCTGGGCGTCGATCCCGACCGGCTCGAGGCGATGACCATCGCACGACGCGAGCTCTCCTATGCCTGAACCCGCTCACCAGGCGTTCCCATTCACCGCCTCCGATGGCTATCCCCTGCACGTCACGCGATGGCCGGCCGTGGGCGCGGATCCTCGCGGGTTGGTTGTCGTGCTCCATGGCGTTCAGAGCCACGGCGGCTGGTATCATGGCCTGGGTCGAACGCTCGCCCAGAGGGGTTACGACGTCTCGTTCCCGGATCGCCGCGGCTCGGGGGCGAATACCCAGGACCGCGGCCATTCGCCGTCGGCCCGTCGCTTGATCGACGACGTCGTCGAGTGGCTCGCGGCGGTCTCGGCCGAGCGCCCGGGAATCCCGCGGACGCTGGTCGGGATCAGTTGGGGGGGAAAGCTGGCGGTGGTCGCGGCCGCTCGCCGGCCCGACCTGGTCGATCAGCTCGCGCTGGTGTGCCCGGGGCTACATCCCCGCGTGGGCGTCTCGCGCGGGGAGCGGCTGGCGATCTTCGGGGCGTTCCTCTTCCATCGCCGCAAGATGTTCCCGATCCCGCTGGCGGACCCCGCTCTGTTCACCGATAACCCCGAGCGCCAGGCGTTTATCGCCGCCGACCCTTACAGCCTGCGCTCGGCGACCGCCGGCCTGCTCGCCGCCAGCGTGATCATCGATCGGATGGTCGCATGGGCGCCTCGGCGCGTTCGCGCTCGAGCCCTTCTCATGCTCGCCGGTCGCGATCGCATCGTGAATAACGCGCGGACCAGAGCGTATTTCGAGCGGCTGGCGGCGGCGGATCGGACCTTGATCGAGTATCCGGACGGTCACCACACCCTGGAGTTCGACCCCGACCCCGCGCAGTACGCCCTCGATCTGGCGGCCTGGATGGACGGTCGGTGAGACATCCGCTCGCGCTTGCGGCGCGGAGCGACGTCGCCGACTACCGGATCGTGCGCGACGGTGGGATCTGCTACCTTTGGGGTCGCGTGGGCGGGGATCGACGGGCCGCTCATGGCGGCGGATTTCATTCAGTCGCTTCTTCTTGGTTGAGGCAGTTTCGCGGTGGACGAGCATCGCGC
Organism: Planctomycetales bacterium; assembly: GCA_027459775.1. Classification (GTDB taxonomy): domain Bacteria; phylum Planctomycetota; class Planctomycetia; order Isosphaerales; family Isosphaeraceae; genus JAKBAP01. Next base: position 5,556 of record DAIDHE010000444.1, read on the forward strand.
CCGGATTTATGACGATCTGCGGGGCCTGATCGAAGGCGAGCTCGGTTTCGAGCAAGTCGATCGTGCGCCTTACGCTCTCGACGGCGGGCTGCACGAGATCGACCCGCTGGGCGTGGTCGCGCCTCGGTGGGATGAAGACGTGGTTCGGCTGGTGCAATACGCGGCCGAGAACGCGATCCCGCTTCATGTGCGAGGCGCGGGCACGGATAACGCGGGCGGGGTGCTCGGCCCCGGGCTGGTCGTGGACCTGAGCCGCCACTTTCGCAAGGTCGCGTCGATCGACGGCGACCGCGTGACCGTCGAGGCCGGGGTGGTGCTCGACGAGTTGAACGCGCTCCTGGCGCCCCTGGGCCGGCGGGTCGAGCCGATTC
>DAIDHE010000459.1 GCA_027459775.1 Planctomycetales bacterium
CCGGCGGCACTGCCGGCGGCGGCGCGGGCCTCGACGGCCTCTGCGCCGGCGGCGGCGACGGCGCGTATGGGGCTCGTGGGCGCGAGCCCGGCCCCGACGGCGCTTGAGCCGGCGGCGAGCGAGCCGCTCCGACAAGCCGCGAACCCCGTGGTGGATGCCGGCGATCTGCCGCCGGTCGCCGGGCTACCGCCCTTGAATCCGCCGCCGTCTTCATCGGGTACGGTTCCGGCCGTCGCGGCGGGCGCGGGCGGCCCCTCGCCGGCTCGACCCGCGTCGGACTCGGCGGTGAACGTCTCGAGCGCGACGAGGGCGAGCGAGAAGGCATCGCCGGCGGCTCGAGTGAGCGACCCGCTCCTGGGACCGAATCCGGATCTGATGCCGCCATTGCCCCCGCTGCCTGACGCGGCCCCCGCGGCCAAGTCGGGGTCGACCGCGCCTGCGGGCGCGAGTTCGCCGCCGCCGCTGGACATCCAGCCCGCACCGGCCGACGCGCCGGCCGCGGCAGGGCAGGGGGGCGCGGTTCCGTTGTCGTCACGGGCGCCGTCGGGGTCGATGATGGGGGGGGCGGGGCTGGCGGCCGCGCCCGCCCCGTTGCCGATCGCCGACCTTGGCCTCGAAAAACCACCGGAAGCGGGGGCCGCGGCCCCCGCCAGTTCTTCGGCGGCCGGCCGCGGGTCGCTTCGCGACGGCCGGGTCGTGCTGGCGGCGCTCCCCGGCGACAAAGCCGAGCCCGATCCCACCAAGAAACGCCCCCGCGACGCCGGCCGACCCGCGGCCCGCGTGGGCGAGGAAGTCATCACCTTTCGCGAGCTCGTGATGGCGACCAAGGACAACGTTGCTCAGATGGATCGGATGAGCGGCGGGGTCGCCTTGACGCCCGCCGCGAAAGCCGAGCGCCAACGGCAGCTCATCAAGGTCACGAAGCAAACGCTCGAGAATCTGATCGAGCAGACGATGCTCGCCCAGGAGGCCAAGCAGCGGATCAAGGATCCCAAGCAGCTCGACCGGTTGTTCGAGGCGGCCGATAAGCTGTGGCGCGACGACGAGGTGCCCGCGCTCAGGCGGCAATACCAGGTCAAGACCGATCAGGAGCTCAGGGAGCGGCTGACCGAGCGCGGGCGCTCGTTCGAGGCCCTGCATCGTTCCTTTCGCCAGACATTCCTGGCCCAGAACTATCTCCAGTACGAGCTCAAGGACCGGATCAAGGTCGAGCTCCCGGACCTATTGCGTTATTATAATGAGCATTTGAGCGATCACATGTTTGATCGACCAGCGCTGATCACCTGGCGTGAGATCGTGGTCGAGAAGAGCAAGCACCCGAGCGCGGAGGCGGCCCGACGGAAGGCGGACGGGTTGGTGGAGCGGCTGAAGAAGGGCGAGGGATTCGCGGATCTCGCCCGGAGCGAGAGCGAGGGTCCGACGACGGCTCGGCTCGAGGGGGGGCTGATGAGGACGGCGCCTGGCGCGTATCGGGTGGCGTCGGTGAACCACGCTCTCGACACCTTGCCCATTGGCCGGCCGAGCGAGATTCTCGAGGGGGACGATGGTTTTCACATCGTACGGGTTGAAGGGCGGCGTCCCGCCGGGCCGGCCACGTTCGAGGAGGTCCAGGACAAGATCAAGCCCTTCTTGATGATGCGGAAGCGCCACGAGGAGACGCTCGCGTTCCTGGGCAAACTGCGCGAGAAAACCCTGGTCACGACGATTTTCGATCCCGAGCCGAACGACCTCAATCGGCCGGTCGATTGATGTCTGTGCGGCTTGCGATCCCGGCTTGGGTCGCGCCCGCGTTTTGTTCCGGACCCGCCGTCTCATCATTCCCTGCCCGCGTGCTGGTCGCTCGCCTTTGATTGCCTGCCCTGGCGTGGTCGATTACCATCTCTTCGTGGCTGGCGGCGGCGAGAGGCTTGAGTATCACCATGAGCATCAATCTCGATTCCGAGGCGCTTCACGCGCCCGTGGATACCGTCGCGCGGGTGGTTGCGCCCGAGCGGATCGTGCTCGAGTTTCCTCTGGCGGGTCCAGCGCGGAGGCTGTTCGCCTATCTCATCGATCAGGTCGCGATCATCGTCTTGATCCTTTTGGCGGTGCTGGGCCTTCTGATCGTGACGGGTGGGGCGGGAGCGGGGATCGGCCTGGCGATGGTTGCGTATTTCTTGTTGTCGTGGGGATACGGGGCGTTTTGCGAGGGGCTGCTGGGCGGCCAGACGCTGGGCAAGCGGGTTCTCGCGCTTCGGGTGGTCTCGGACCAGGGCGAGCCGATCGGGTTGGCGCAGGCGGTGCTGCGGAACGTGGTGGGGGCGGTGGATGGGCCGGTGCCGTTTTTTTACATGCTCGGCTTTGCGAGCATGATTCTCAGCCGCCGGTTTCAGCGGCTGGGCGACCTGGCGGCGGGCACGATGGTGACGGCCCTCGAGCGGCGGGATCGGACGCCGCTGAACCGACCAACGGGTGCCGAGGTCCTGGCGATCCTGGAGTGGCTGCCGGCCCGAATCGAGGCGTCGGCCGAACTTGCGCGGGCGCTTTCGGACTATGCCGCCGAGCGTGAGCGTTTCACCCCGGCGCGCCGGGCCGAGATGGCCGAGCCCCTGGCGAAGGAGCTGCGAGGCGGCTGGCGGTTGCCGATGGACGCATCGGCGGATGTTCTTTTGCTGGCGGTTCACGCGCGGGTTTCGGGGTTGGCGTAGTGGGCGAGGCCGGGCGAGCGCCTGGAGGTCGAGGTCGACATGAACGTGACCGAGCGGCTGCGGGAGCGGCAAGGGGCCTGGCGGGAGCTCGAGCGGCTGCTGGCGCTGGCGAGCACGCGGCGATCGCGGCTGGCGAGCGGCGACGCCTTGCGGTTGGCGGCCCTTCACCGGGCGGTGTGCGCCGATCTTGCGTTGGCGGAAGAGCACAACCTGCCGCGTCTCACCCTGGAATACCTGCAATCGCTGTCCGGGCGGTCGCACGCCGCGCTTTATCGTTCGGCGGGGTTCGACGCCCGAGCTTGGGGCAGGGCGCTGTTCGTGGACGCGCCCGCGCGGCTGCGATCGGACCCTGCTCTCAGGATCGCGGCCGGGGTCTTCTGGGGCATCTTCCTCACGACGGCGCTCCTGGCCGCCGGCCGAGAGAGCTTTGCACCCGACGTGCTGGGCCAGCGGATGCTGGAACAGCTCGATCAGATGTACTCGCACCCCTTGAACGGGCCCGACGTCGCGATGGGACGCGACGATTCGCTCATGGCGGGCTTCTATATCCAGCACAAGACCTCGATCGGCCTGCGCTGCTTTGCGTGGGGGATCGTCCTGGGCATGGGCAGTCTGTACGAGCTGGTGCACAACGCGATCGTGCTCGGGACGGTCTTTGGCTACATGGCGCGGGGGCCGAACGCCGAGCGGTTCTATACATTCGTGACCGCGCATTCGTCGTTCGAGCTCACGGCGGTGGTCTTTTCGGCGGCGGCGGGGCTGCGGATGGGCTGGGGATTGATCGAAACGCGGGGCGAGAGCCGACCGCGCTCGCTGGCGCGCGAGGCGGGAAACGCGCTGCCGGCCCTGGGTGCGGCGGTCGTGCTCTTTTTCCTGGCGGCGTTCGTCGAGGGATTCGTGTCGGCGTCCCCGATTCCGTATGGCCTCAAGGCCGGTATCGCGCTCGCGAGCGCTCTTTTGATCGTTCTTTACCTGATGCTGGGCGGACGATCGCGGACTCCGATCGACGCGGGAGGTCCGGCCCCTTGACGATGAATCCGGCGTTTACCTACGCGCCGCTCTGCGGTGCTCCCGGTTGCGAACGACCCGCGCGGTATCGGATCGCCGCTCCCTGGAGCCACCACACGAGCAGCGAGCTGAAGAACTATGGGCTCGCCTGCGAGCAATGCCTGGACGAGCGGCTGGCGCTTGCTCGCGCTCGCCACGCGAGGCTGCGGCTGGCCGATGGCGAGGCCGTTGGCGAGGTGTCGGCCTATCCCCTGGGCCGGCTCGAGGGCGCTCCCGGCGGCGAGGCGTCCCGACCCTGAGGCCGGTTCGAGGGTGAAGGGTCCGAGAATCCCTCGCGCGCGAAAAAAAAACCGATCTCGGCGCGGCGGCCTCTTGACAATTGCGGCGTGCCGTTTAGTTTAAGGGCGCTGGTTGTGAAACTCGCTTGGAGTACCTCTGATCAGCCGAGGCGTCTGTCTCGTTCATCTCCGGCATTTTCAGTACCGGCCCCGTCGGTTCGTTTGACGACGAACCGACGGGCGTTTTTTTTTTTGGATTTTCGAGGTGGCGGGAATCGACTGGGCGACCGACGACGGGCCGGGTGGCTGGCGGATCTGGGGCGGCCGGCCGTGGAGAGTGCGGCTCGACGACCCGACGCCGGGGCTTTCGCCGCTGGCCTCGTCACCGCCGTTCCGGCTGCTGGCGATCCTGGGTGCGAGCGTGGCGGGCGAACCCGACGCGGGGATTGTCCCGGTCGAGGTCGTGGTCCACGAGGTCGCTCAAGGCGACGTGGTCGCGAGCTATCGCGTGGTGGTCGGGGGCGAGGTCGCGATCCGGGCCGCCTGGTCGGCCGCGCCAGGCGTGGACGGGGTTGATCTGGAGATCGAGGTGGGGACGAGAACCGTCGGGCTGGTTCGGCGGCTGAACCTTGTTCTCGGCAGCCAGTGGCCTGTTTCCTCGCGCGTGGAATCGCTGCCGGTCGCTGGTCCAGAGGCGGCGGGCTCTGTCTTGCTGCCGCCGGCCGCGCGCTCTCGGATCACGCGCGCGGCCTTTCCCGACTTTCCAGGATGGTCGTACGTCGATATGGCGTCGCCTTTCGGCCTGCTGGATGGGCCGGTCGACTCACAGGCGGCTGGCACGCGATATCGTTTTTTCGGGAACGATCTCGAGCGTGGGGTGATCCTTCGGGCGCGCATTCGCGGCGTCTGGGTTCCCGGCGTCGCCTCGGCCGAACTGGCGATGAGGCTCTGGGAACAGTTCGCGGACTTGCCGCTGCTGTAGTGAGGTCGGGCGACCCCGTGGGTGCGGGGAAGCGTTGAGCCATCCCGATCATCCCCAGGTCCAGCTCCATTCGCTGGCGCCTTCTGGCAAGGCGACATGGAAGTGGATTCGCCCGGTGCGGGGATCGAGCAGGGGCTCGGGCGTGGGCGGGTCGGATTGCCAGGGGCCGAGCTCGGTGAGGTCAGGGCAGGTGAGCTCGATGTCGATGGTGGCGGCGTGGAGGAGTTTGGCGCGAAGCTGCAGGTGATGGACTCGGCCGCCGATGGGTCGTTCGAGGAAATAGGCGACCTCGCCGCAGGCGAAGGATTGGCGGATGCCGGTTCGGGGCCACTGGCCGGGGAGGATGCCGCGGAGGGTGAGGCTGCGAGCGACGGCGTCGTAATCGAGCCCGGCCAGATCGAGCATGGTGTCGATCAGCATGGCGTGGAGTCTCCAGGCCGCGCCGCCGGGGTTCACGACCTGCCGCGTCGGCTCGGGCGTTCGGCCGGGCGGCCGGACGACCAGGCCGAGCAGCGAGAGTCGCCCGAGGATCCCGTCGAGAAGCGCGAGGGCTCTGGTCCAGTACCGTCCCTGGCCGGTCTCACGGCCGAGCTGAATCAGGTACTGGACCATCCCAAACGAGGCCAGGCTGGAGATCTCGTTGGGGTCGGCCGAGCCGTTCTTGTGGGCCGGCGACGGTTCGTAGACGACCCGCGACAAGACGTGGGGATCGCTGCGCAGGGCCTCGTTGGCGCGAAGGATCTGCTCGGCCGCGCGGACCAGCCTGGGGTCGGAAGCGGGAAGGAGCCCGAAGGGGACGGCCAGCCCCAGGATGGCGACCTCGAGCAGGCTTGAGCGCTCGGTCTGGAACGCCGGGTCGCTCGTCCAGAGCCCCTTGAGGGTCGAGAGTCTGCGGCCCTGCAAGAAGCGCCCGGAATCGGGGTCGACCATGCCCGGGATCGTGGAGCGGGGGTCGGGCGACTCGCCCAGGATGCCGGAGAACCAGATCGAGTCGGCGGCGGTTTGCCAGGTTTTGGCCTGGTCGTCGTGATCGAGCCGCAGCGCGAGGCGAGCCGCCGCGCGCAGGCCCGCGACGACGCAGGCGTTTGTGTACAGAAAGGCGCCATAGACCTGCTCTCCGCTGGCCGCCGAGCTGAGGAGGTTGAGTTCCTTGATGAAGGACAAGCCGGGGTGCCCTCCGGAATCGCCCATACAGACCTCGGCGGCCTGTTCGATCATGGGCCAGAGCGACCGCGTCCATTCGAGATCGCCGGTACGACGATAGTGCCGTTCGACGCCCCAGAGGATGAGGGCGGTCTGGTCGACGGCGGGGGTCTCCCATTCGGGGACGCCGTCGATGGTGAATTTCTGAAACCAATAGGTGAATGGATTTTGCCGGGCTCGGACCTTGTTCAGCCATTGGAAGACGGAAGAGCCGATTTCGGGATGGCCCAGGCGCTCGAGCGCTCCGCCGATCCAGATGGCCTCGCGGGGCCAGCAATAGGCCGACAACCCGCGGTCAAAGCCCGAAGCGATCGCCCCCCATTCGGCGTCGCAGTGGAGCGCCGCCGCCAGCGCCGAGCGCCGCAGGTTGACGGCGTAGGTGGGCTTGGGAAACCAGAGGTCGGGCAAGGGCTCGATGAAGTCGTCCCACTGGCGGGCGGTGGTCTGTTCCACGCGGTCGAGGTCGGCCGAGCGAAACCAGTTGAGGGCGGGGCGGAGCCAGTGCTCGAAGGTGCCCCGGTCGCCGCTCCAGCCGGTGAACGCGCCCGAGACCAGCACGTCGAGGGTCGCGCTGCCGTCCGCCGGCAACTGGATCGTGCGAAACATGATGGCTTCGTTCGGGCCCGTGGGCTCGCACTCGACGTCGCCCTTGTCGTCGAATCCGATCGCGAATTCGACGGTCGCGTCCCGGGCCAGCTTGCGATTGGTGTGGCTGTGGCCGCGATTGACAGCCAGGAGCGTCCGGTCGATGTCGTGCCAGGAAAGGCCCAGATCGCCGACGCCGCCGTTGATCTCGGCCTGAACATGCAGGGCGAAGATCGCCTCCCGCGGTTGGCGTCCCTCGTTCTTGAACAGGAACCGCTTGATGTATTGGCCCGGCGATTTTTCGCGGCCTGCGTTCAAGGGGAGGCAGTCGCCCATGGCGACGAAGTCGGTGATCAGGATCTCGATGGGCCCGCGTCGCCAGGTGAGCTTGGTGGTGAGCAGGTTGGTCGCGCCCTGGTACTGCTGGTAGGAGTCCCAGGCGGTCCGCTCGGTGAACCAGTCGAGCCGGCGGTCGAGGGCGAGGCCGCCGATGATTCCACGGAAGTGGCAGCGGCTGTAGGGGAGGTCGCCTTGCTTGGGGCGAACCGACGAATGCAGCCCGACCGTGGGGAAATAGATGTCGTAGGTCGATCCCCGGGCTCCGACGCGCACGGTCATCAGGCGATTGCCGACCAGGGCCTCGGCCCCTGGCGAAAGCGAATCGGCCGGGTCGGAGAGGTCGGGAAGATTGGGCCTGACGACCGTATCCTGGAAATCGCCGATGGCCGTCTGACCGTCGCTCAATTCCACGATCGAGCGGTAATGCATGCGCGCGCCGACCCCTTGGGGAGGGATAGGCGCTTGCCAGAGGCTGTTTGTCCCCCTGTTGCAGATCCAGAACGCCGGCAGCCGACCGAGGTTGAGGTCGTCGACTGTGAATTCCAGCCAGACCCTCTGGTGGTCCAGGATGGGGTGGGTGCCGATGACCACGGTCGACCACATCCCGGCTCGCACCGGCCCGGCCAAGCGGCCGCGGGCCGCCGTCTCGATCCACGTCGACAGCATCGCTGGGACGACCTCGGGTCGCGCTCGAGACAAGGGCCGCCGCCCGGCGCGAATTCGCCGTGCGAACGCCTCATCCCTGGAAGACGCAGTCTTTCATTCTTCTCGAGCCCCTCGACCGCGCCAAGGGCGCGGCCGCCAGAACCAGGCCGATCGAGCCCGCGCTCAGGGCCCGACTACCGCGCCAGCGCGACCTCTTCTCGTCGGGCGTGAGCCGCTCGTGCCGGCGCGATCTCCTCGCGATAGACCAGTACTTCCTGAGGGGCCTCGATCCCGATCCGGATCTGATTGCGGTCAATCTTGACCACCGTGACGAGAATGTTGTCACCGATGACGATCTTCTCGCCCAGCTTCCTGCTCAAAACTAGCATGGTCGACTCCCAGTTGATCGTGAATGCTGCCGATGGTTTGGGAAACTTGAGTCTTCAGACGACTATATAAAAGCAAGTTCCATGCCGATCCCTGGACGATGGCCCGATCAGACGGCGCAAGCCATGATTTCATCGTGAGTTGCCACCTTTTGTGACGAGCCCGTGTCGAGGTCACTAGTGAACAAAGGTTGTGAACCTGCTCACCCTTTTTCCAGGATGGTTTGTAAAAACGGGAAACAGACGTCGCGCAATACATTCCTGTCGAGTGCAGGATTGAGCCCCGGGAGGGGAGTTCGGCGTGGAGGTCGCGTTCACGAGGATGTCTGGGCGAAGACGTCTTCCAGGGCCTGGCGCATGATTTCGGGGCGTGGGGAGAGGCCCGACCAGAGGTGGAGGCCGATGACGCCCTGATTCACGAGCATGCCCAGCCCGTCGAGGGTCGTGCATCCTCGTTGCTCGGCCTGCTGGATCAAGAGCGTCCTGGGCGGGTTGGGGATCACGTCGCAGACGATCATGTGGGGTTTCAGGGTGTCGAGATCGATCGGCGGGGTCTGGTCATGATGGGGATAGAGGCCGATCGAGGTCGCGTTGACGACGAAGTCGGTGGACGCGGGGATGGGAATCGCGCCCGACCAGGGGGCGAGCTCGACCTGGGCCGGGGTTTGCGTGCCGACGAGGTAGGCGAGTTCGTGGGCGCTTCGGTGGGATCGATTGACGATGGTGATGCGCCTCGCGCCGGCGAGTGCGAGCTCGACGGCGATGGCCCGGGCCGCGCCGCCGGCGCCGAGGATGACCACCTCGCGACCCGCGGGGGGACGGACCGCGGCGACTGATTCCAGGAAGCCCTTGCCGTCGGTGTTGTCGCCGATCAGATCGCCGTTCTGGATGACGACGCAGTTGACAGCGCCGATGGTCGCGGCGGCGGGGTTCAGGCGGTCGAGGAACGGGATCACGGCGACCTTGTGGGGCATCGTGCAATTGAACCCGCGCCAGCCCATGGCGCGTGCGCCTCGGACGGCGTCGGCGAGATCGTGGGGCTGGACCTCCACGCTCAGGTAGCGCCAGAAGAGGCCCAAATCGGCGAACGCGGCTTCCATCATGGCCTGGGTGGGATTCTCCGCCACGGGGAACCCGAAGACGCCCACGAGCTCGTGCTTGAACGATCGAGTCGGCATGTCAATCACCTGGTTTTGTGAGCTTGTTCGAGCGTGGTCGAGAGCGTTTGATCGGAGGTGGGACGGGCTTATGGTCTGCGCCCAGGCGGTCGATGAGGAGCGGGCGAAAACCGACGGCGTCGGCGGCCGTGCAATGATAGCGGACGCCATCGACGGCGTGCTGGACCGCGCGCGACCACTGGCCCTCGATATGAAGGTGGCCGTAAACGCAAGCGGTCGCGTGGGCGGCGGCCATGCGCTCGACCCAGGGGCCCGGGCGGTGGTATTCGTCGAAGGGGGGGTAATGCCACAAAACATAGAGCGGGCGGTCGCGGCCGCCGCCGAGCAAGGCCGCTTGAGCGAGGGCGCGCTCGAGCGCCTCGAGCTCGGCCGCGGCGGCCGCCTGCTCGGGGGCGCTCGAGGCCTCCGTCGGTACCGGCGCGCCCCGCGCGCCGCAGACCACGACGTCGCCGATCGCGATCGCCGTCCCCTCGACCGCCGCGAGCGAATCGCGCAGCATCGGCTGGATCGCCTCCAGTTTGTTCCACCAGCGGTCGTGGTTCCCAGGCCCGAGGACTTTGGAACCCGGCAGCCGATCGAGCCACGCCAGGTCGGGCTGAAGATCGCGGTGGCCAAGCGCCATCGAGATGTCGCCCGGCACCAGGACCAGGTCGCCGGGGCGGACGATGGACCGCCACTCGGCCTCGATCTTCAGAGCGTGGTCGCGCCAGCGGGCGGCGTAGCGCTCGCGGCGGTCGGGCCGCGCAAACGACAGATGGAGGTCGGCAATGGCCCAGACGTTCATGGAAGCGCCTCGGGCGTCGGCCGGGTCATTGGGATTCGCCGCGCGAATCAAGGCCGCGGGCGGGCGCGCCCACGAAGGGATTGGTTCGTTTTTCGTGGCCGATGGTGGTGGCGGGGCCGTGTCCGGGATAGATGATGGTCTCATCGGCCAGGGGCCAGAGCTTCTGGTGGACGCCTCGGGCCAGGAGTGCGAAGTCGCCGCCCAGGTCCGTGCGGCCGACCGACCCGGCGAAGACCACATCGCCCCCCAAGACAAAGGGGGGGCTGGTCTCCTTGCTGAGATAGACGACCGAGCCGGGGCTGTGGCCGGGGATCTCGCGCACGACCAGGCGAAACCCGGCGAACTCGAGGACGTCGCCGTCGTCGACCAGAAGGTCCGCGGGAGGGCTGGTGATCGGCAACCCGCACGCCGCGCTCATGTTGGCCTCGGCGTCCGTGAGCAGTGCGGACTCGCCGCGGCCGATCACGAGCGGCGCGGCGGGAAACGCCTCCTTGAGGGGCCGATTGCCCGCGATATGGTCGACGTGCCCGTGGGTGTTCAGAATCGCCGCCGGCTCGAGCCCTTCGTCCCGCAGAATCTGGAGCACGCCCCGTGGATCAAAACCAGGGTCGACCACCAGCGCCTGCTTGAGACCCGGCTTCCAGAGAATGAAGGTCGATTGCTCGAACGGCCGGGACACCACGCTTTCAATCACATAATCCGCCACCATGTCCCCCAAAGAATCGAAATTCCGCTCTGCGAAGGATGGATTCCGCGCGCGCATTATCCTAACTTGGATGATGGAGGAATCGCCAGCGCTCTGACCCCTGCTCGCCCCGGCACGCGAAAACACGAGACTCTTTTTTCACCGAGGGACCGACCCCCCGAGCCCCGCGATCGGTTCGGGAGAACGTATGGGTTGGGCGGCTTGCGTGAGGCTCAGGCGCGCGATTTGCGTGGATGACCTTCAAGTCGAGCGGCGTGGAGGAACGATCTTCACATGCGTGCCGCTTGACTCATTGGGTATCCCGTCTCCATCCACGGCTCGCCCTGGGATGAAACGATCGGCTGCGCAACGCGGAAACGAGCACCGAGAACCGGTCCCTTTCGATTGAACCAAAACCTTGAAATCCGACCGCGGGTCGGGAACGAGTGCGCCATGGCGTTGGGTCAGGCGGGTCGAGGCCGAGGCGACGGCACGAGTTGGGGAATCGCCCCGTTGGCGGCGGCGCTGGCGCTCACGGCGCTCGCGACCTCGATCGCGGGGAGCGAGCCGGGCGACGCCAAGGGGCCGGCCCCCGGGCCGAGCGCGAAAGCCCCCGCGCCCCCCGCGGCACGTCCTGCGCAGCCCCGGATCGCGCTCGCGGAAGGCTCGACCGAGTCGCGCTCGGTTGTCATCCCCGACTCCAGCCGCGCCCTCGCCCCGCGAACGGCCGCCGCCGCGAACCCGGACGATACCAGCTCGATCGGCCAGGCGCTCAAGCTCGTCGCACGGTGCCGCGAAACGTACCAGGGCGTCTCCGATTACACATGCACATTCTACAAACGCGAGCTCATCGGCGGACGGCTCTCGAAGACCCACGTCATGAGCATGAAGGCGCGCTCCAAGCCCCACAGCATCTACCTGCGCTTTGAACAGCCCGCCCAGGGCCGCGAGGCCATCTACATCGAAGGCCAGAACAAGGGCAAGCTCCTGGCCCACGACGTCGGCCTGGGCCGCCTGATCGCCGGCACCCTCCACCTCGACCCCGGCGGCGCCCAGGCCATGGAAGAATCTCGCCACCCCATCACCGAGGCCGGCATCGGACGCCTGATCGACACCCTCTGGAACCGCTGGTCCGTCGAGCTCAAACCCGAGGATTCCACCGTCGAGCTCCGCGACGATATGATGATCGGCGACCGCAAATGCACACTCATCGAAACCATTCATCCCAGGCCCAGGCATCACCTGATGTTTCATAAGGTCCGCCTCTTCGTCGATCAAGAGCTCGGGCTCCCCATCCGCTTCGAAGGCTACGACTGGCCCAGAGCCCAGGGGCAGGCCCCCCAGCTCGTCGAGGAATACACCTATACGAACGTGCGCTTGAACGTCGGCCTCGGCGACCGCGACTTCGACACCGCCAACCCCGCCTACGCCTTCGGACGGTTCTAGACCCAAAGCCCAGACCAAGACCCACTTAGGCTTAATTAAGCATTTGGATTGTCTCGCCGACGGCGCCTGGGGCCCGAGCGAGATCCGTCGGGCGCGGCTCGATTCCTCACGGTCGGGTCGTGTGAAGGCCGATATGATCGTGGAGAGGCGAGTCGCGAGCGGGCTCGAGGGCCCCAGGACGTCTCGCGACCGGCTTCGAGGGTTTGGACCTCGATCGCGATCGTGTCGAGGGCGGCGCGGTCCAGAATAAGGGATCTTGGCAAGGGCTGGGCTCTCGGTTAGAATCCGGCCCGCTTCGAGCCTGTGGCGGGAATGATCCCGAATGTTTTCCCATCGTTCGCAAACAGGTCGAAGCTCCTATCACCTCGTCGCCGCTTCCGCCGATCCAGGTGGGTTCTCGATGGTTATTCGGCCGTCCCAGGATGGGGCTTGGTCGAGATACGTCTCTTTGGTTCCAGGGAGGGAGGCGCGATGAGCACGATCCCCACGAGTCCCACGCAGACTCGCGTGCATATCCGGTGGATGATCAGGCGCGACATGCCGGAGGTGCTCGCGATCGAGCACGCCGCGTTTGATTATCCCTGGTGCGAGGAAGAATTCCTGCGGGTCTTGCGCCAGCGCAACTGCATCGGCATGGTCGCGGAGCACGGCGAGCGGATCGTCGGCTTCATGATCTACGAGCTGCACCGCAGCCGGATTCAGGTGCTCAATTTCGCGGCCCATCAGGACTTCAAACGCAAGGGGATCGGCCGCCAGATGGTCTCCAAGCTGGTCGGCAAGCTCTCGAACCAGAGGCGGAGCCGGATCTCGATCCTGGTGCGCGAAAGCAATCTGGCCGCGCAGCTCTTTTTCCGGGTCCAGGGCTTCCGCGCGACCGAGGTGGTCCGCGAGCACTTCCCCGACACCGGCGAAGACGCCTACACGATGATCTATCACATGGACGAAGCCCGGCTCGAGGACGACCGGGTCACGACCAATCGTATCGCCAAGCATTTCGGCGATTGAAGCAAGACCGCGGGCGTGCTCGGGCAAGTCGCGTCTGATGAACGAAATCCAGCGAGATCGAGGGGATGGCCAGAGGGCCGTTTCCTCGATCTCGCTGGCGTTTGCCGGCCAATTCCGCCGCTGGCCGCTTGGTGCCGCGGCTGGTTTCGGTTCATAATCAAGGTCGCTGGCGGACCGACTTTGACCAACCCCGAGGGCGACCCAGTCCGATGGCCGCGCGATCCCAATCGAGCAACGGAAAAACTCCCTCAAGGGCCAGCGACTCGCCCGTCGAGCCGGGAACGAGCAATCCCCTGGACGCGAGCGGAACTCCGAGTCCTCCTCGACGGCGAACCGGCTGGTTTTCTCGGGAGTTGGACTCGGTTCGAGCGGCCTGGAGGGTCGTCGGCGCCGCGATCGGCCCGGCTTATCCCGATTGGCGGAAGGGGATTCGGTTCGCGGCGGAATGGGCGATCTTCTTCGTCTTCGTCTCCTTTTGCTATCTGGCGGGACCGATCGGCGCCTTGCTGTTCGTCAGCTTCTCGGTCGCCGTGACCACGACCACCCTTTGGTACGGTCTCATGCGTCACTACCACGAAGCGTCGCATCAGTTCGCAACGAAATCCGACCGAATCATCGAGATGATCGAGGAGATCACGCGCCGATTGGATGGGCAGGTCATCGTCCACGCCCAGGCTGGCATCGACCCCGGCGTGCTCGCGATCGAGCGGGCGCTCGACGCCGGCGATGGCAATCTGGCCGGCTCGCTGATCGAGGCCCTGGCCCTGGCGCGGCCCGACGACCCCGCGCTCGCCGTTTTGACCGAGCGGCTGGCGCAAGTCCGCCAGGCCGCCGCGCGCGACCTGGCAGAGGAGCTCCAGGCCGCCCGCGCAGCCGGCGACGTCGATCGCGTCCTCGAGCTCCACGCCGCCCTCGCGCCCAGTCTCGACCATGAGGCCAGGACCGAGCTCGACCGCGATCTCGCCGGTTGGTTTCTCGATCGCATTCAGCGCAGGCTGCGCGGAGGGAAGATCCAGCTCGAGGTGGTCGAGCTCGCGAGCAAGGTCGCCGAGGGCTTCGCCGCGACCGTCGCCGGCGCCAGCCTGCGGCAGTCGCTCCCGATGCTCAGGCGCAGCGTCGGGCTCTGCCCCCGCTGCGCCCAGCCCTACCTCGGCGTCGCCCAGGCCTGCCCCGTCTGCCTGGCCGCCGGATCCCCGATCGTTCCCGCTCAACCGGCGACCCCGATCTCGACCCCGTCCAGCCCCGATGCTTGACCGCTCCCGATGAGACGATTGGAGTCCCTGCAACGAAAATAAGCGGGGCGTCCCAGATCGCCCAGCTTGACGCGGGGCCAGTCGTCGGCTAGGGATGATGGAAGGCATTTCGTGATGTGACGTCTGATTGGGTTCGCGTCATCTGGACTCTGGGCAATCGAAGGGGCGACTCCATGTTCCGCCGAGTGGTTCTGGCCGTGGTTCTCGGAGGGGCTTTCCTGGCGGGGTCCGCCCAGGCGCAGCAGCCTTTCCCGGTCAACTTGGTTCCGACGCGAACCGCCCTGGAACGCCTGGGGCTGGAACGGCAATGGTTCGCCATCATTCCCCTGGCCGAAACCGAACGGCTGCTCCGGATCAGCTTTGGGCCGGATCTGGTGTTTGCTCAGACCGACCATGCGATGCTGCACACGTTCGATCCGGAGTCGGGTCGCTTGCTCTGGTCGGCGCAGCTTGGAGAACGGGTTGGTTACGTGCGCGGGGTCGCCTCCAACAGCTACGGCGTTTACGTGACTTCCGCCAACATCATGCACGCCCTCGACAAGAAGACCGGCCGGCCGGTCTGGACCTATAAAATGACGGCGGCGCCCTCCTGTTCGCCCGAGGCCGACGACCGCCGGCTGGTGATCGGGCTCACCGACGGCATGATCGTCGGATTCGCCCTGGAGAATA
>DAIDHE010000467.1 GCA_027459775.1 Planctomycetales bacterium
CTGAAGCCGGACGAGCAGGCGGAGGTAATCGCGGTGATCCTCGATCCGGCGGACGTCGTCGCGAGCAGTCGGTTGCATCGTTCCGCGCCCCCGTCGCCCTCGGTACCACGTGAAGCCTTCCACGCCGGCTCTCGAATCAAGTTACGGCAACGCCGCCTCGCGCCGATAGGCCCTTATGGCCCGCTCGATCATGAACTCTTGATGGTTGTCTGATGATTCAACTACCCCCTGGTGGCCCATGAACGTCGCACTGCGGGTGGGCCGAATTCCAAGGTTTTCAGGCCTCACGGGTGGAAAACTGGCGTCAAACCATGGCCAGAAACCGCACGAAACTCTCGACCTCGGCGCTGGCCCCGAAAGATCGGCGATCCTAACATGCTGACAGGCATAGGACTTACGTCGATGTTGCCGATTTTACGTCACGGCCGAGCCGTGCGATGAACAACGGCCGCCGGGAAGGAGAGTCCATTTACAGAATTGACGTTCCCGCCAGAAGTAGTCGCGTGAAAAGACGGTGTTTTTTGCTCAGGCCGCTATCCGGGCTTCAAAACCATGAGCGCGGCCGTCGCGATCTCGGAAAACGCTTTGGAAGCCGCCCAACGGCCGTACGAAAGGCGCGAAAATCCCCTCATTCTGCCCAAATCCTCCCTCTGTGAACGCCTGGGCCACTTGGGCGCTCACCCAGGCGCGCAGCTTCGTCGCCGCCGCCCGCAGCACATTCCAGCCGGCCGCCTTGTGCAGGATCACACGGTACACGCTCCCTCGTCCTCGCACCCTCAGCCGGCCCAGACCCAGCCGATTCTTCAGGCCGCTGTTGGTCGACTCGATCCCCGAGCGGTTCGCGTACCGCTCTTTGAACACCGGAGTCTCTTGCTCACGCCGCCGCCCGTCCAGCCGATGATCCTTGTGGGTGAAGGTCTTCCTGTAGTGACGGCCGCCCCAGGTCTCATTGATCGGGCAAGCATCTTATTTTGCATTGACTTGCGCCGACAAAACGAGCTCGGGACACTTTTGGCGGGAACGTCAAGATTGGCGCCTCTCTTCCTTTCCGCGTTCTTGGGGCGAACCGCGGTTCCTCTGGCCTCCGGAAGAACGCGACAAAGCCGGGGCGGCGCTCACTTCCAATGGAGGATCCAGCCGCGCGCTGGTGCGATCTCGGATACGCCGTCGAGTTCCACGGTCGTCGGCTCGTCGTTGAAGTTCTCGATCACGGAGCTGCCGTCTTCCCAGAGCAAGAGCGCGACCCGGTTAGCCGCGACGAAGCGCCGGCCCAGCGGCCGGAGCAGCGGCGCCCGGATGCGGTCGAGCGTCTCTTTCGGCAACCGTAGCAAGCTCTTCGGATCACCCTTGACCGACAGGATGTGGACGTTGGCGGCGTCGAGCGCGACCTTTCCGGCCAAACGCTTCGCGAGTCCATCGGTCAGGAGTACGGGCTTCCCCGCGGCGATCAAGGCCGAGAGGCGCTCGGCCAACTGGGGGTCAAAGAGCGCATGCTGCGAGAAAAACGCGACCTGGGCGTCGTCCGGAAAGGTGTGGCAGGGAACCAGCGGCAAGCCGAGCATGCCCACGAAGTCGAACACGCGCGGTTCGTCGTGCGCGGGACTGCTGGGCGGCTTGTAGACGGCCACCCCGACGAGCCGGCGGTGGCGAATCTGTTCCGCGACGACCAGAAGCTCCGCAAGGTTCGCCCGTAATTCGGAGACGTTGTTCGGTCCCGTGCCCTGTTGCAAGGCGCCGTAGCAAAAGAGCAAGGACTCGCCGGCGCCCGCCAGGACTGTCTGGCGGGCCTGCTCGACGTAGGTTTTCTCCGTGGTTCCGTAGGGGTCGTACCAGCCGCCTCCACATTTCACGCCGCCGAGCCGGCCCAGCCAGCGCATGAGGAAATAGGCTTCGTACTGCACGGTGCCGCCCCAGCGCCGGTCGCTGTAGTCGCGTGTTTCGGTGCCGACCCAGATGCGATCAAATTCCTTCGTCTCCCGGACCACATCGTAGCCCCGCTCCTGGAACCGATCGTACCACTGGGGATACTTGATGATGACCTTCACCCGCGGATTCACGCGGCGGGCGGGTTCGAGAATGCGTTCGCGTGAGAGACGAGCCATCAGCTCGCATCGGTAATCGGTCCAACCGTCCCCGGCGACGGGATACCGGCGTCCGCCCACCGTGACGGTTCGGCGAGTACGCGCGGCCGTGCAGTCCGCGCACGTGCAGTCGGTGAACCAGAAGTCATCGATCATGATCTCGTCGAACACCGCGGCCGTGTCCTCGAAAATCTTCTGGAGCTTGTCCTGGGTCTCGGCGTCGGTGTAGCAGGAGATCAGGTTCCAGGCGCTGGAGGGTTTACCGACTCGGGTGGTGGTCACGCACCCCGAGGTCTCGAACCCCTCGGCCCGAAAGCGGTCTCGCGCCGACTGGAGAAGCCCGCGCGGGGCCTGGTAACCATCACGAAAGCTTTCGAGATAAACCTTGGTGACGCCTGTCCGCTTGCACCAACTCAGTGCTGTCTTGACGCCGGCCTCGGTTGCCAGGTGGTCCCGCACGTCGTGGGCGGTGAAGAGTGTCGAGAACCGATGGACGGCCTGTTTGCTTTTCGCCAGGTTCCACAGGTCCGGGGCCGCGGCGAGTCGTCCCGACGCCGGATCGCCCCCAAGGGCAGGTAGGCGGCCGAACAGCAAGGCGACGCTCGCCAGGAGCGCGAGCAGTTCCCGTCGTCGTATCATGGAACGTCCTCCATCTGGAGTGGTTTCATGGAAGCGAGTTTGACCGCCGTCCGACCCAGTCGCCTTGGTTGAGGTCAAAGACGCGAGGATCGGCGTCGCATGCCTTCATCACCACCCCGAAAGCGGTGATGCCCAGGGTGCGGTCGTCGTTCGAGCCGGGCGTGAGAGCCTTGGGCGCCCAGCCCCGGCAGCGCAGCTCGAGAGTGACGTGGTCCGCGGACACGGACGGTAATTCGACGACGAGACTGGAATCGCTGGTCCGCAGGGCGACAAGCCGCCGGCCATCCAGGTACAAGCCTGCGTCGGGCGACTCGGCCTGCTTGGGGATCGCCACCTCCATCGTCAGCGTGTATCGCTTGCCGGGCATGACGGGGAGGCAGAGCCGCGAGGCGGCCGAGGACCATCGCATGGTGCGCTTGTCAGCGCGTTCCCGTTGATGCCACTTCTTGAGGTAGACGGCGTCGCCCGGGGCGCCGATGAGAAGGCGATAGTGGGCGCGGGCCTCCGGGACGCTGTTCAACGGAGAGGGCTCGTTGGCGACCTCCTGCACGCGCTGGCCGGCCTGGTTGCTCACTCGAAAGCCGCTCGTGGCCTGGTTGGCCGTCAGGATGACCGAGCGGACCTGCTCCCCCGCCAGGACGGCGATGCCTTCCTCTTCGAACGTGCAACCCTGGACAATGGCCTTGCCGGCGTCGAACTGGATGGCCGGCGCGCCCCGGCCGTTGTTGTCCCAATTGACGAAATGGCAGGCGCTTGCCGTGAACTGGCCGAAGGGGCTGCGCATCCAGACGCAACGGTCGATCGGCCCCCAGAAAGAGCAGTTGACCAGGCTGACCTTACCCCTGGCTTCCGGCCCGACTTCCAGGCAGACCGAGTCGGCGCTGTGCCAGCGGCCGACGAACTCTCCGTTGGTGATCAGCAGTCCGGGAGGCTGAGCTTGCTCGACGAGCACGGCCCGGCGGCATGAGTCGGCCCCCAGGCCGAGGAAGTTGCCATTGGTACTGCCGGCGGCCGACGCGGAGAACTTGTAGCCCACGCCATAGCCAAAGCAGAAGGTGTTGTGGACGTATTGCCAGTCGGTACGCGCCAACTCGTAAGCGACCCCCTGCGTGTTGACCCATTTGCAATAAGGGTCGTCGGGATTGTAGGAGACTCCAAAAGGCCAAAAGTGGATGTTCTCGATATGGCCGATGTCGTAACACTCATCAACGTAGAGGCCGCGCCAACTGGGGTAGCCGGTGACGTTGCGGACGAGGTGGCGGGCCGCCCTGACCAGCTTGATCGCCTCGTAGGGGTTGAGGAAGCAGCACTCGGTGATGCCGACGTTCTCGGTGTCGTGCGACTCGACGCAAGGCGGATAGGGCACGGGGGGCACATCCGTTTGTTTCCACTCGGGGTAGATCACCACCAGGCCGGACAGGGCGGCGTTCGAGCCCGCGAGCCGGATGAAGGGGGCGCTGGCGGGCTTGCCGCGGCCGGCGAAAGCCAGCAACACGGTGCCCTCCGGTTTCGCGGACTTGCCGGAGACGTTGGGCGGCACGCGATAGGTTCCCTGGAGTGTGACGCCAGCGGGGATGGACAGTGCGCCGTCGATGCGCAATCGGCCGGCGGGCAGGTCCACGACGCCTCCGCCAGCCAGGCCCGCGGCATCGAGGGCCTTTTGCAACACCCCCGTGTTGTCCGTTTTTCCGTCCGCGACGACTCCCAACGCCGCGGCCCGCGCGCGCGACCCAACCTGGGCCAACGCCGCCGCGGGCTCGACTTCCAGGGCCCCCAGCGCCAGAACAGCCAGCCAAGAGAATCGCACGTGCATGGTCGGTCTCCCGGATTGTTTGTCAGAAACTCTCTGTCGTGGTACTCGGCGGGGCGGATTCACTTCCGCAAGATCGAATGCGACTGGAGGGCCTGGGGCCTGGACGCGCCCCCGTCAGGATGGTCTACCGAGGACATGCGGACGGTTGTGCGCCCGTGCGGTCCGCCGAGGCGGCCGCCAAGGCCGGGATGGCCGCCGAAGCCCTTTTGAAGAAAGCGCGCCGTGAAGTCTCCGCCATTTTCATCTCCTCTCGGCCAGGCCGCCATCGCCCCGCTTGCGCAGCTCCACCGCCGGCAGGCCCCTCTTGTACATGATCACCACCGCTCCCGGTCGGTCTTTCATGACGACCAGGAGGCCATTCATCATCAACTCCTTTCCCGTCGCCTCCGAACAGCTCTCCCTGTCCAGATATTTGATGGTGTACTTCGCCTTGGCGTCCAACCCCCGGAGCTTGAGATGAGCTGATTCGAGTGAGCTGTTTTGCCGCCGGAACACCTGGACCATGCCCGCGCCGGCTTCCGGACGGTTGAATTGCCAGGCGATCCAGGCCGTATCGGCGCGTGACCAAGGCGTGAGGGGGTAGAAGTCCCCATAATAGTCCGCGCCGACCTCGCGCCACTGTGAGAAAAGTCGGCGCAGCGACCGATAATCCAGAGTCTTGACCCGGATGTCGACGCCGCAACCCAGTCCGGGCGCGGCATTGCTCCAGAAAGCGTACGGCTCGACCGGCGTGGATCCGCCGCCGTAGTAGGGCGCGCCGCTGGTCGCCACGGTGCCGGTCCCATGATAGGGGAGCCACATCGAGATGCCATACGTCATGCACTGGTGGCCAATCGGCTCGTAGGCATAATCGCTTCTCCAGAGCGGAACGGCGCGGCGCATGGTCTCCAGGTCATTGCGCCTGCCCCCGGACGCGCACGAGTCGATCAGCAGGTTCGGATGGCGCCTGCGCAGCTCATCCCAAAAGGCCAGGTAGCCGGTGACGTGCTTGATTTCGGTGACGCCCTGCCGATCCCGCGCGTCGTTCGCGCGCCAGCAGGGCAAGGGATCCATGTTGAAGTCTTGCCGGTAAAGGTCGATGCCCTGATCGGTAAGAAGAAGATCGATGTGGTTGGTGAGCCACTCTCGGGTTTCGGGCAGGCCCAGATTCAGCAGGCCGCCCTTGGCACCGCCCAGGATCCAGGAGGGATGGTTCCTGGCGAGCCAACTGTTGGCGCTGACCCGCTCCGGCTCGAACCAAACAAGGGTTTTCACTCCCTTGCGGTGGGCGAAGTCCGAGATCGCCCGCAAACCGTGGGGAAAACGCCGCCGGTCGACTTCCCAGGTGCCGACGTCGGGCCAGCCACTCTGGTTCACATACCAGCCGGCGTCCATCCACCAGTAGTCGATCTTCAAGCCCTCTTCAAGGTAGCGGCTGATGCACTGAATCTGGTTTTCTTCCGTGGCCCGGATCATTTCACCGAACTGGCGCGAACTGGACGCGAACATCAAGGGTGGCGGCGGCGCTCCGCCGGGTCGGGGCAGGTTGTAGGCCGTCATCCAGCGCCGCCACACGTTCTGCGCGTCGATCCAATCCCCGTTCCAGGCTTGCAGCACGATCAGCGGGCCGCGGACTTCTTCGCCGGGGTGGAGCTTGAACCGCGTCAGTTCCTGTCCCGCCCGAACATGGATCGAGCGCGTTGAATCACGAGTCAACTCCGCCGCCCATTGACCGGGCCAGCCCACGACGATCACCATGCCCCGCCCAGCCGCCTCGAGGTTGAAATACGACCAATCAACATTCGTCGGGCGCCCGCCCACGGCGCCGAGCCGTTTGCTGGCGCCCGGCCCCAACCGCGTCTCGAGCGGGCCGTAGTCGGAACCATTGGCCGGTGAGCCGATATTGTGATGCAGCAGGAATTCGGCTTCCGGGCCGCGCTCGAGCTCGATATCCAGGGCCTGAATGTTCTCAAGAATGGGCGTATCCACCGTGCCGGTGTTCTTGAAGTGGAGGGTCCATTCCACCGTTGGGAATCGATGGTACGCAACCGCGACACACCGGAGCGCCAGCCCGGTTTTTCGGTCGGTGTAAGTCAGCACGTATTCGGTCCGCTCGCCGTCGAGCTTCCGGGAGCGACGTTCCAGCGGCCATGTCGCGAGGAGTTCCACGGACGGCCTGCCGTCGTACTGAAAGGAGAAAGGTATTCTGGTCTTGGGGAGCATTCGAGTGGTGGGCTGGTCGGGTTCGGGACGGTGATCCGACCTGGCGCCCTCGAAGACGTCGGAAATCCAGCGATGGAACTCGGCGCGGTCGCCGTGCGGCGGCGCCGCGGCCCCTGCTCGGCCGGCCCAGAAAACCGCCGCGAACACGACCACGGCGAGCCGTGAAACAAGGTTCATGGCGTCGATCCCCCTGTAAGGTTCACAATGTCATCACCTTTCGATATGACACTGACAACCCGCTCTCCATCGATCAGGATCTGGTACCGGCTCCCTTTCGGCGCGCGGATGTGGATCTGCTCGTCCTGGAGGCACACGGCATAGGGAGCGACCACGCGGTGGCCCGCGCTGTCGGCCACGGCCAGGCCGGCCAATCGGCCGTCCAGCGCCAACCGCAGACTGACGAGCGCGCACGGGTTGATGAAGGGGCCTCTGCGCGCCTGCGTGGCCAGCTCGAAGCTGTCGGGAAGGCAGCCGATCAGGGGACCACCGGGCTGCTGCATTTGCTCACCGGCAATCAAGATGCCTTGGGCCAGGCGCCTCCAATCGAGGGACCGGTCATGGGGCGCCAAGAGGAGCAGCGCGTCGGCATACACTAGGCCGCACCATTGGACCGGCAAGCCGATCCAGTTCGGCGCGGTCCAGTTGGTAGCGCCCAAGACCGGGACAGTGCCGTACACCATGACGGCGCGGTCGCCCCAGAGGTAAACAAAGGGGGCGCCGCTGAGCGCCCACTTGCGGGCGAGATCCAGATACGCTTTGTTTCCGGACAACTCGTAGCCCCGGACGTAGGCATGAACGAGATGGGCGGCCGCCAGGATATCGGGAGTGTGCAACGACAACTCCCAGGTTTGTGCGCCGCGCGGCGTGCGGAACCGTCTCATGTAGTTCAACGTTTCGAGGCCCGCCGCCAGGGCCCCGCGGTCTCCCGTCAGCCTGGCGAATTCCAATAACACGGCCGCTCGCTCGGCGCAAAACCCGCTCGCGGTGTCCTCGAAATGCCCGCGCTGATATTTACCCGCATAGTGATATGAGCCGTCGGGCTTCTGTTGTCGGAGCAAGTCGGTCGCCTGGCGTCGCCGGAACCGCAGCCACTCGTCGGCCCGGCCCGTGACGAAGTAGACGACGTCATTGGGCAAGTGCGCGCCGCCCGGAACCAGCCGGGGCAATTCGGGAACCCGACCCGTGAGTCGAAACACAGTCGAGGCGCAGTCCGCATAGGGCCGCCGAGCCCAGTTCGCCTCGGCGCAGGGCCCCCAGCCGTCTTTCCCCTTCAGGGGGCCGTCGAGCGCTTGCCGACAGAGGGCCCACTGTTCGTCGGGCCCGCGCGGCACCCGCGGCGGAGGCGGCAAGCCATGATTCTGGATCGCCCAGCGGATCGACTCTTCGAACGCGGTCGATACCACACGCAAGGTCGCTTCGATCTTCTGGCCGCGCAGAGCCATGCGCTGTCCACGGCTGCCATCCACGAAATTGGGCGCGGCGAATGTCGGCTGGAGACGCATGTCCTTCCAGGTGATGGCGACGGTGTCGTCGCCGGTTCGGCAGGCCATGAGCGGCATCGTCACCTTGCTCACCGCGGGCGCGAAGCGCCAGTGATCGGGCGTGTCGACGTCGAGCCGCGAAGACGACGCTTCTCCTTTGCCCAGGTACTCGAGCCCCGCGAACAATCCCTGTTCCAGCGGACCCAGCGTCCGCAAGACCGGCCCCTCGCACGATTCCTGGCTGTCGATCGCCACGGCGACGTCGTCTCCGGTGATCGTGACCGACAGCCCGATCCCGTCGCCACGGAACCTGAGAGAAGTTTCTTGATCGAGCAAGCGCAGCTTGGGCGCGACGCGGCCGCGTTGAATCAGCGGCGCCGCGAGGGCGACCGCGCGGCCGCCTCGGACCCAGCGGATGCCGGCGCCATCTTGGGCGATCTGAATCGTGTAATCGCCCGCCTGACGGGTCACCCACTCGGCCGGTGCGTTGGGGCGGTAGACGAACACCGGATGGGACAGGGTGGGCAGACCCGGAGACTCGAGCTTCAGGTCATAGATCTGGAAAGGCGCCTCTCCCTCGGCAGGCATGGAGAACGTTCCAACGCCCCCCTCGAGGATCTCGAAGTGCCGATCGCCGACGGCGAACTGGATGCGCCTGGCCGAGTGATTTCGCAGGCGAAAGACAATCTCGCGCTCGCTGGATGCGAGGTTTTCGATTTCCAGCGGAGATCCTGCTTGCTCTTGGCCGGCTGTCGGGGAACAGGCAGGGGCGACGCCGATGAGCCCCGCGCCATTCACGGCGACGGCAAGGCCCGCCAGAATCCACCCGAGAGCCGGTGGCAACCCGCCAGATCGCTGAATCCCGCGACGAAATGCTTTCACGACAACCTCTTTCTCCTCGCGGTGAGGAATCGGCGCCGGTGGGGAGCGGGTGAAGAGGGGGCCCTTCCGAAACTCCCTCGCGCTGCTACTGGCCCAGAACGCGTTGAACGTACTCGCGGCTCCGCTGGAGATCCTCCGCGAGCGACCGCGCGTGCGGCGTCTTGCTCTCGTAAGCCAATTCGACCGTGTAGAACCCCTGGTAGCCGATCCGCTTCAGGATGGCGCCAATGCGGCCGTAATCGATGTCACCGTCGCCAAGCGACTCGGACCAGACGCCGCCGCGCGAGTTGCGCAGGTGTAAGTCCAGGACGCGCTTGCCAGCGTCTTGCAGAAGGCGACAGGGATCCTGCCCGCCTCGCAAAACCCAATGCAGGTCGAGGCAGACGCCGACTTGATCGGGGTTGGTATGCCGCAGCATGTAGTACCACTCCCTGGCTCCATGGCGCATTTCTGGCTCGTGGCTATGGACGGCGAGCCGGATCCCTAACTCGTTGAGCGCAGCCCCCAGACGGTTCAAGTTCTCCGCCTGGACAGCCAGCTCTTGATCCGTCTTCTCCCGATTCAGCGGCAGGGGATTGTGGATCACGAGCCGCAGGCCGTGGGGAACGCCTCGCCTCGCCTGGCGAACAATGTTCTCCAACGTCTTCTGGCCATCCGCGCGGGTGTGCATGGCTCCCCCGTCATAGGCCGCGGGCATCGTCAGGCCGTGTTCCTTCAGCTTGGCCGCGACCTTGGCCGCCTTTTCGGGCGTATCATAGAAGGTCAAAAAACCCTGAACCGCATCGAAGCCGGCGCGCTTGGTCGCGGCGAACACATCGTCCAGGTGGTCCTCCAATCGAGAGCGGCGCTCGCCGTAGAACTGTGTCCAGACGTACAACTGGGCCGCCACCGGCGATTCAGCCCGGTGATCCGCCGGCCCGCCGGCCAGCACGGCCTTGACGCGCGCGGCCCAAGCTTCATAAGGGCCCCCCTCGCTCACCTGTGTCACGCCTTCCTCATGCGCCACACGATCGAACATGTCGAAAAGCGATTGTAAGTGGTGGAGGTTCGCGGCGGACCGCTCTCCAGGCCGCGTCAGCGTTTTCATGCACTTGGCGATCTGGACGTAGACGATCTGGAGCCGGGCGACGCGCACCCGCTCCCGTATCGCCGGCTGGTCCGTAACCTGTTTCTCGGCTTGGTCGAAGAGGGCCGCGGCCCGCGCGACGAGGTGGTCCGAGAACAGCGTCGAGGAAGGCCTCTCCCCGATTCTGAAGTGGATCGCGCCCGAACGCGCCTCGCCGTGAACGAGGTCGATATAGCGGCGAATCGGCGCGGCCGCTTGCCCATAATAGCCTTCGAGGAACTCGTCGATGGCCCGGTCCGTGTCGTACCCCGGGTTCCACAAAGTCTTTGCCAGGATCCACGTCCGTAGCTCGGCAAGCTCGGTCCCCTTGCTGAAGTAGGCCGCTTCTTCGTAGATCCCCTTGACATGGTGATCGACGAAGAAGTTGATGTTCGGCTTGAGCGTGTACAGATTGGGAAACGGCATGATCGAATGTGCGAAGTCCACGACGTAATCCCAGACGTAGAGCCGGTCGGTCGTCTCGGACCAGCGACGCAGATCGCCGGCGAAGTCCGCGTTGCGCTTGTCCACCTCGACCGCCACGCCGAGGGGATGGGCGAAGCAACACTCGATGTCGCACAGTCGCACCATGACATTGGGACGCGGCTTGACTTTCTTGGGCGGCGATCGCGTGAACTGATAGGCCAGGGTATCGATGGTCTTGCCGGGGAATTCGTCGCGCACGGCGTCGGCGATGGCATTCACGAACCGCAGATAAGGACCGATGGGCGATCCCTCCTCGGCCGTGATTCGGGCGCAGTTCTTACATGTGCAGTAGTTGTACCAATCGTTCTGACTGACGGAGAAGATGGTGGACTCCGGCTGCTCGCGCATCCAGCGTCGCACCGTGTCGGTCGCGATCCGCAAGACCTCTGGGTTCGAGAGACAAAGCTGAGTACGTTCCGCCACGCGCTGGCCGTTGACCTCGGAGAAATACTCCGGGTGCCGGCGGAAGTGCTCCTTCGGGTCGAGGATTGAATTGAACGTATGCACGAACGGGCCGTAGGCGATCTTGCCGCCGCGGCTGACGTCCAGCTGGGTTTGCGTGCCATTGATCTTGTTGCGGGCCGCCCAGTCCGCGTCGCGCGAGCCCGGGTAATCGGTTGCACGGTACTCAAGCCGCGGGGCGAACGTCCGGTCCAGAGCCGGAATCGTCACCCGGTCCTGCTTGGGAATCCGCGAGACCGTGGGCGTGAACCAGCGGCAACCGAGAGAGTCTTCCAGGAACGAGTAGACTCCGTAAAGCGTTCCGCGGGGGCGGCCTCCCGCGATCGCCAGCGTGGTCGCACGAGTTCGCAAGACGTATCCTTCCTGTCCCAGGCGGGCGATTTCGGCGGGGGAAATGACGCCCCTGGCCGCGTCGGGGCCGACGAGGATCATGTGCTCGGCGTTCCTGGGCGGCTCCGTCACTTCCCGGATCGGGAACGTCGCGCCCGAAATCCGCTCGAGAAAAGAGGCCAGCTCGTGAGCGGCGTGCCGTTCGGGAGGCGTGGCCCTACGATCGACGACGATCGCGAATGGCGTGCGCCCGGCCTCGGTCAATCGCAGCCCAGCCGACGCTTGGGGAGTAACCTGGACGGTGACGAGGGCGATCAGCAATGAAGGGATCATGGTTTTTCCTTTCCGGAGGGTGTGGCGCGGACCGGACGTTCCAGGCCCGCGCGGCTGGGATCGAACGGCCGGAAGCCGATCTTGTGGGCGGGGCTGTCGGCCGCCAGGCGAAAGTCAAACCGGTCCGGCGCCACGAAGAGCGGGTCCGCGACGATCGAGCCGGCGTCCTTGCCATGCCTCTGCCACTCTTCGAGCGACAGCCCCTCGAAGTGGACGGTTTCGCCGGACGCGTCGAAATAAAGGTTCCGCGTCAGATCGACGTGCGGGTCGCCCCAAGAGCCGGAAAAGAGCCGCCCGCCCTTCCAGTAGACGATGTTGTGCAGGAACGAGAACGAGCGGTGGGCCTCCACGCGCGAGCGCTGAAGTTGGCCGTCCCGACTGAACGCGAAGATATTGTTGCGGACCACGTTGTCCCGGCCGTAATGTTGGTGGTAGCCGCCCGTACTGGTGTTGTAGACGAGGTTGTTCTCCAGCACGATCCCCGTGCTTCCCTCGTCGTTGTAGAGGCCCCAGCCGCCCCGCCCGTAACGGTCGTACGAGTCGACGTCGTGGATCACGTTGTTGCTGACCGTCGCGCCCGGCGACACCCCGAGCGTGTAGACGCCGCCCATGTCGCTGAGGACGCCCTGGCCGATGTGGTGGATGCGATTGAATTCGATCCGGTTGTTGCTGGCCAGGCTGGGACCGTAGCCCCAGGTCCAGCCCACGCTCACGCCCGTGTAGAACAGGTCCGAAATGTCGTTATGCAACACCTGGTTGTCCCCGCTTTGCCCGATCCACACGCCGACCGCGCCGGTGAAGATCCGTCCCCCGGCGCGGATGATGTTGTTCTCCACTCGCACGTGGCCGGTGCGTTCGCGGGCATCCGTCCGGATCTTCGTCTCACCGATACGCACGCCGCCGGCGCCGAGCTGGTTCAGCCGGCAGCCGGCGACCAGGCACTGCCGGCAGCCCCGACGGAACCAGACGCCGTACAACCCCACATCCTCGACCTCGCAATCCTCGATCGCGATGTGACGGGCGCCGTCCACCTGGATGACGGCCGGCACGCTGGAGGCCGCCTGGCTGTCGCCATGGCCTTCTGGGGGCAGAATCGACCCCGAGTGCCGGAATGCCAGGCCCCGGAATGTCAGGTACTCGACGAAATCGCCCTTCTCCGGCTGGCCTGCAACGATCAGGAACTGTTGACCGATGGGCGCCACGACCTGGGCTTTCGCGGAATCCTCGCCCGGCAAAGGCTTGTAGTAGAGCTTGCCGGAGCGATCGAGGAACCACTCACCCGGCTCGTCGAGCGCGGTGAGGAGGTTTTCCAGGTGGTAACGCTGCTCGGCTCCCCACTGGAGAAACGGCCACGGCGCGGGCCCCGTCAAATACACAATGCCCTTCGCGCGATCCACGGCGGCAATCCGGTGTCGGGAGGTTTCCCAGGAATGGTAGACCACGACGGCGACGTCCCGAAGCTGGGCGTCCGGAAGCGCGAGCACCTGCTGGAGATCGGCCTTTCGTCCGGAGAACGCCTGGCGCGTCCAGTCGGCCGGCACACCGGTTCGTGGATCCTTGGCCTGGGACAACGCCCCGGTCACATGATAGTAGAGGCGGTTGGGCGAGCGCGCGCGGACAGCCCAGCGTCCGTTCACGAAGAGTTGCTCGAAATACCATTTGCCGGCACGCACGTCGGGCGGATCAGCCACCCAGAGGCCCTGGCTGTTCACCTCGAAAGGGGTGATTCTCCGGCCGGCGTCGAAGACTGGCCTGGCTCCCGGCGCCGCCTCGTAGATGATCGGCGCATCCTTCGTGCCACTGTCCTCCGCCGAAAACACGGTCGGTTCCCAGTGACGATAGGCGCCCGCGGCGATGCGCACGTGGATCGGCCCCGTCCGTTTTCCCGCCGTCTTCATCCGCCGAAGAGCGTTTCGGGCGCCCTCCAACGAAGCCAGTGGGCCATCTGATCCATCTTGCTTCGGGGTCGCGAGCCGACCCGACCAGTGGTCGTTGCCTTGGGGAGAGACGTAAAGCGTGCCGCCGGGGGCCGCGCTGGCGGGGGCCGCGGGCCCCCAGATCATTGACAACAAGCAGGCCAGGGCAACAAGGATCCATTGCATGGGGCGCCTCTAGAGCCGTTCGGCGAGATGTTCGATGGAACGGGCGGCCTCCTCGACCGAGCCGCATTCCACGGAAAGTACGATGTCACGGGGGACCGCCCGACAGATTCGCATGATCTCCCCCCAGTCGATGACGCCATCGCCGCAGGCGCAGCCCACGGGCGTCCCGGTGACCTTGCCGCGCTCGGCCCTCGACTGGGCCGGGGAGATGTCCTTGGCATGGACGTGCACGAGCCGATCCGCAACGCGCGCGAGCCACGAAAAGGGATCGTGGCCACAGAGGTAGGCGTTGCCGGTGTCGAAATTGATGCCCAGGGCCGCGCTCTTCACAAGCCCGTGAATGCGATCCAGACCGGCGGGAGATCGGCTGTACTGCTGATGCGGCTCCAGGCCGATCGAGATCCCGCGCGGCTCGGCGGCCCGCGCCGCCTCCTGGAGTGTGTACCGCATGAGGGTGAAATCCTCGTCCTCGGTCGTCCAGGCCGGCTTTGGCCCCTCGTCGGTATTGACGACCGGCGCGCCGCACTCGGCGGCGAATCGGATCGCCTGCTTGAGATACTCGACGCTGATTTCCGGTTTGCACAGCGGGCAGTGCGCCGACAGGCCCGACGGCCGCACCCCGTGCTGGTCGCAGGCGCGCTTGATGCGCAGAGGATCGTCGAGCATCGACACACTGTGAAAGTAACCCGCCTCGCTGAGCAGCTCGCGTCCCCAATGGACCATCGGCTCGACGTGGGTGTAGCCCAGCTCGGCGGCCTTCCGGACTCCCCACTCGAACGGCTTGTCCTCGCGGCGGACGAACTCGAGATTGATTCCCAGGAAGACTCTACCCATGCGTCTTTCCTCGGTTGGCGGGAGGGAAGGCCCGCGCGAGCGTGGGCCAGGAGGTTCAATGCCTTGGGCGCGCCCGCAAGGAGGCCCAAAGCTCGCCGCGTCGTGCCAGGACTGGCGCGGTCTTGAGTCCCGGATAGACCGTGACCAGGTAATCAAGCACAAACCGATCGCCCGCCCTGTACACCAGCGGCTCCCGGTCGAGGGACTGGGTCGCGGCCAGGTACGTGAACGGCTTGCGCATGGAAAAGAACCGCGGCGCGCCCCGGGCATTGCCCGGAGAGCCGAACACGGCGACGGTGACCGGACGATCCGGCGTGTCGAACAGAACAGCGCCCCAGCCGCCGGAGGTCGCATCCTTGCGGGTTCCATCCCGGTCGGGCTGGGTTCCCGCGATCAGGTGCCGCGCCACGGGGTCGAGGTCCGCCTGGAACCGCATGCCCAAACCGTTGTAATCCGAGCCGGTCAGGACGACTTTCTGGAGGCCGGGGCCGGGCCGGAACTCGGCATGCCAGCCGAGCGCGACCTCCTGGCTCGACGGGTCCACGGTCAGACTGAGGGTTCGGTCTTCGATCAACAGCGACGCCGTATCGGGGTCGGCGCGGGGGGCGTCCCCCTCGGCGACCCAGTCGATGCGGTGGCGAAAGACCGCCCGCGGACGACCGTCCGGGGCGGTGGCGATCGTGTTGGCCAGCACGACCATCGGTTTCTCCACGCCGCTCCCTGGCGTCTCCTCCCAAAAGTTGACGCCGTTGACGGGGATGGCATACATCAGGCCATGGTGGTGCTTGTGGTCGGCGGGACTGTCGCGCAAGATATTGAACCCGTCGATCGTGGCGAGGGCGCGCACGTAGGGTTTCTTCTGAGTCGGCGCGAAGGCGTAGACACAAACGACCCGTCCCTCGTAGGTCACGGTCCACTCGCAAGCCGATCCCGACTTGAGAGATAGCGGACCTACCGCGGTCGCGACCGGCTGAACGACGCCGATCCAGCCGGCCGCGATCAGACCGGCCGCGAATGTCGTGCCTCTCATAGGATGATCTCCCCGCGCGCGGCGTCGAACCGCGCGACCTTGTGGTTCAGGAACCCGAGCATCCCCATCGCGAGCGCCGCCTGTACCTGGAGGCCGAACGCGACGTCGCTGACCGGCCGGCCCCTCGAGCGGACACAGGTGAGGAAGTTCCGCCAGTGCGCCAGGGTGCAGTTGGGCCGATCGCCCGATACCGTCTTGGGCGCGCCCTTCTTGGGGATGACGGTCACGCTATCGAACCCGCTTTCCCACACGGGGCCCTGGAGCACAATGGTCCCCTCGTCACCGCGCAGCACGGGCGCGCTGGGATAGTCGTTGGCCAGGGTGCAGACGAGGGTCACCGAAAGCCTTTGCGGGTAGTCCAGGCAGAGGTTGAAGGTGTCCGGAACCTCGCGGTCGTAGGTGTCGTACTTGAAGATTCCCCCCGACGCCACCGCCTGGTCCGGGTACGTCAGGCCGAGGATGCCCACGAACGGCGTGAGCACGTGCGGGAACAAATCGCTACAGGGGCCGCCCGCGTAGTCGAGGTAACGCCGCCAACTGAAGAACCGCTCCACGGTGAAGCTCTTCCGGGGCGCATCGCCCAGGAACGCCTCCCAGTCCAGGTCCGGACCCGGCCGGGCGTTGGGGTCGGGAATCGGCATCCGCTCGCCCCAATCGCCGGCTCGGAAGTAGCCCATTTGCACATGCTGGGGACGCCCGATGGCACCCTGCCGGACCAGCCCGGCGACCTTGTTCCAGGCGGGGCTCGAGTTCCCCTGGTTGCCGATCTGAACCACGCGCTTCCGCTTCAGCGTTTCCTGGCGGAATCGCTGGCTCAGCGCAAACTGCGACCAGTGGCCCATCGGTTTTTCGCAGTAGACGTCCTTTCCCGCGGCCACGGCGTCCAGCGCCTGGGGAAGGTGCAGGCGGTCGGGGGAGGCGATGCAAACCACGTCCACGTCCTTGTCCCCCAGCAGATCCTGGTGCTTGGCGTACGGCCGGGCTTTCGCCAGCTCGGCCGCCTGGCGCAGACGAGGTCCGTAGGCATCGTTGACGGCGACGATTCGAACGCCTTCCTGACGGCGAGCCATCTCCTGTACGACTTCGATGTGGGCCCGGCCACGACCGCCGACGCCGATCAAGCCGACGCCGATGCGGTCGTTGGCCCCGAGCACCTTGCCCGCGCCCCCCAGCACGGCCGAGACCGCGCCCAGGGCGACGGTCTTGTCAATGAACTCCCGACGAGAGACGGATTCGGACGGTTGATGGTTCATGGCGCGTGGCCCTGAAAAAAGAGGGGCCGCCGCAGTCCGCGAACTTCCGCCGCGGCGAACCTCGGCGCCCGCGACTTCCGAACCACACCCCCAACCAGGGCGGTCCGTTCCCGAACCGGCTGGTCTAGGCGATGTCGGCGATCGTGTTCGTCTCGAGGAACTTCGCGTACGAGCGCTTGACTTCCTTCCACCGGCCGTGCGCCGAGCACGGTCTGCGGTCGGAGCAGTCGGGCGTTTCGCCAACCAGGCAACCCGGCCTGCTACGGCTTCCCTCGAACAACTCGGCGATTTCGATCAACTTGATCCGCTGGGACGCTCGCGACAGGCGATAGCCGCCTCTTTGCCCGCGAGTCGTTTCCACGTACCCCGCATTGCGCAGGGTCAAAAGAATCTTGGAGAGATAATTGGCGGGAACCCGGGCGCGCTTGGACAGATCTCGCCCGAGGATGGACTCCCCCGACGGCATGCGCGCCATGTGTACCAGAGCCCTCAGTGCATGTTCGGTCGTGATGCTTAACATTCTTGATCTCTGGATGAACAAAGCATATAAGGGCCCGGTTCCGCTGTCAAGGCACATCCCCCGGAAGCCGCTCGA
The DNA here is from genome assembly GCA_027459775.1 of Planctomycetales bacterium. Taxonomy (GTDB): domain Bacteria; phylum Planctomycetota; class Planctomycetia; order Isosphaerales; family Isosphaeraceae; genus JAKBAP01. The sequence continues at coordinate 17,629 of DAIDHE010000467.1, forward strand.
TCGGCGCGATTGAAGTCAATGCGACTCAATGAAATACACACATCAATCCTCCTACCGAAAAGAGAAGATCGTGAAACGGAACGCCGAGTACACCGGCAAGTTGTTCGCGTGAAGGAATCCTCATGTCGAACCATGACACTCCCCGGCGACCGCCATGGAGTCTTGCCATTCCTCGCGATCGAACCGCCACGTGCCGGCGATGCGCGACGACCTTCACCCGCGAGCCCGAGGATCCTCCTGTGGTTGTGGTTTCAGATTCTCATATCCGCTCGATCTGATTGACGACGAAACTCCGCGCCCGGGCCACGTCAGGCCGGCGGAGGTGCTCGACGACCAGGGGGAGCGGGCGGTCGAGCTGGGCTAGCAGACGAAGGAACAGGGGATAATCGAGGACGCCCAGGCCGGCGGCCGGAAGATCCGCTCCGTCGGGCGCGGCTTTCACGTCCTTGGCATGGGCGATCACGATCTGGTCGCCCAGGCGCCGGAACATCGCTTCCAGCATCGGCTTCATCCGGGGAAGATCCTGCTTGCGGAAGTAATTGCAGGGGTCCATCACCAGACGGAGGGCCGGCGACTGGACCTCGTGGAAAAGCCGCTCCGCCCGATCGATCGTGCCGATGATGTTCCGATGGTAGGCTTCGATCGACAGCAGGGCGCCATGCTTCTCGGCGGTCCAGGCGTGTTTCTCGAACACGGAGCGGCACCGACGATAGGCTGGCTCGGTCTGGTTCTCGGGTGCATCCCGCCATTCCGATTGCGAGTTGAACGTCCCCGTCTCGGTCGAGACCAGGGGGCAGCCCAGCCGCTTCCAGTTCGAGAGCAGCGCCTCCATCCTGGCCTCGCCGAGTTTTCGCTTGCCCGGATCGGGATCGACGACGTTGTAATAGCCGAAGAGGCCGACGATCTGGACCCCGGCGCGCTCCAGGGTCGTGACGATCTTCGTCGCCGCCGCCCAGTCGGGCTCGAGCGGGTTGAAATGGATGTCCGCGAAGGTGAAGTCGGTCACCACGCCGCTGAAGCCGTCGCACTTGATCTGGCGGGCCGCCTCGGCCAGGGACAGGTCCGCGTAGACGGTGGACATGATGGCCAGCTTCAGGTTTTTCTTGGCTCTGGCTTGCAAGTCGGGCCCGGCGGCGGCCCTCACGATCGAGGAAGCGGCGAGGCCAAGTCCGGCGGCGGCCACGCCTTCAAGCCAGGCTCGCCGGCAAAGTGGGATCGAGGCGTTCCGCTCTTCAGTCGAGTCGCTCATGGTTCCTCCCGAGGAATCCGCGGAAAGGTCGAGCCCAGGCCCAGGATCGTCCTGGGCCTGGAGGGATCCATTCAGATTTCGGTCCATTCGCCGGGAACCGGCACGGGATAGCGGCCCTTGGCGTCGGCGCGGACCGGCGCTGGGCTGTCCTTGGTCAGGCCGGCCACGTCGTGGCAGAACTGGAAGGTCGACGAGGCGACCTCGTCCCAGGTGACGATCGAGCCGATGTGCACGGCGGCCCGCCCCATCAGGGCGACCATGTTGGTCATGCAGGCGCGCTGGCTCTCGTTGTAGGGCCGGTCGTCGCGGATCGCCTCGAGCAGGTCGTTCCACTCGGCCTGCCAGGGATAGAACTTCTCCGGCTCCGCCTTCCACGCGATGTTTTTTCTGGAGATCCTCTGGTCCTTGAACGTGTTCACGACGGCCGCGTGACTGTTGCCCGAGAACTGGCCAGCGCGCCTCGTGCCGTGAACATAGGTTGCGAAGTCGCCATGGGACCGGTTCACGTACCGTCCCGCGACCTGGGCTTTCGTCCCGTCGACGAACGTGTACTCGACCGAGTAGGCGTCGAGGTTCTGGCTGCAATCGGTGCTGTCGGCCGTTCTCCCCCCCAGGCCGAGGGCGGAGATCGGGTACGAGTCCTTGATCCAGCAGCATTCGTCGATCTGATGAATTGTCATCTCGATGAACAGACCCGCGGAGAGCCAGTGGAAGAAGTACGGCCGGCGGATCTGCCCGAGGAGCTCGCCGTCGTCCGGCTTCCAGGGCTCCATCGCGATCGCCGGGCCCATGCGGTATGCGCGGATGAGCTCGATCGGCCCCATCGCGCCGTCGCGGATCTTCTGGATCATGGCCTGCCGGGCGACGGAATGACGGCACATCAAGCCGGCGGCGATCTTGAGGTTCTTGGTCTCGGCCGCCTGCCCGGCCCGGAGAACCTGCTTCACGCCCCCCGGATCGGGAGCGAAAGTCTTCTCCATGAAGATATTCACTCCCTTTTCCACCGCGTACTCCAGGTGGGTGGGCCGGAACGCCGCGTGCGTGGTCAAGAGCACGACGTCGCCGGGCTTGAGGCAGTCGATCGCCTTCCTGTAGGCGTCGAACCCCAGAAATCTCCGCTCGGCGGGGACGTCGACCTTGGAGCCGAACTGGTCCTTGAGCTGCTTGTACGAGCCGTCCAGGCGATCCTGGAACAGATCGGCCATGGCGATCAGCTTGACGTTCTCGCCGGGGACCAAGAGGGCGTTGCCCACGGCGCCGGTTCCCCGCCCGCCGCAGCCGACGATCGCCAGGTTGATCGTGTTGTTCTCTCCGGCGTGTCTCTGGGGGAGCGCGACTCCGGCCAGGGCCGAGGCCGCGGCAAGCCGGCCCGTGTTCTTCAGCAGCTCGCGCCGGGTTTCACTGGTCCTGGGTTCTGTCATGATCGAAATCCTCGTGAATCTGGATGAATCGGGCTCACGCCCGAGGTGGGGGGCTTCGCCCGGGTCGACCACGGCCTCGCGGCCGTGGTCGCCGCCGGGACGACTAGCCGATCTTCGGCAACTCATAGCCCTTGCGGCGGGGGCGAGAGAGCAGCATGTTGGCCTGGTCGTCGCCGGCAAATTTCTCGCCCAGGGGATCCCAGTAGAGCTTGCGCCCCATGATCCTGCAGATGTTCACCAGGTGGCAAAGCGTGGTGGCGCGGTGACCGGTCTCGACGTCCGCGTTGGGCCGCTTCCGGGTGCGGACGCAGTCCAAGAAATTCTGGATATGGGCCACCGATTCCCCCCGGCCCTGCTTGGTTTCCGGCGGCGCGCCCTTGAGCAATTCGTTGGGAGAGGCGGTGAAGCCGCCGCGCTTGATCTCGATCTTCCCCTGGTCGCCGATGAAGATCGCTCCCAGGTCTTCCATGCCCCGCTTCTTCCCCTCGAGCTTGAGCATGGTTCCACTGGCATAGCGGGCCGTGACACGGGCGGAGAGCCCTTCTTCCTCGGGCCAGATCTCGATTGGGCCCGTGTTGTCCGCGCCCAGGGCGCACTGGACCTGGTCGAGGCTATGCGTTCCCCAGCCGGTCACGCCCCAGGACTGGCCGCCGGTGTCGTAGTCGATGTAATGACCCCAGCCGAACTGAAGGTCGTGATTGTAGGGGCGAAGCTCGGCCTGGTTGCACCACTGGTCCCAGTCGAGCCCGCGGGGAATCGGCTCGGGGGCCCGGGGCGTCCAGCCCATTCCGGGCAGGAAATTGAAGGTGATGACGGTGTGAATCTTGCCGATCGCCCCCTCCCGCACCAGCTTGCTGGCGTACTGGTTGATCGGCATGGAGCGCTGCTGCGATCCCGTCTGGAGAACCCGGTTGTACTTCTGGACCGCCTGAGCGAGGTATCGGCCCTCGGCCACCGTCAGTGTCAGCGGCTTCTCGGCGTAGACGTCCCGACCGGACTGGAGGACGTGGAGGCAGGCCAGAACCCGGGCGTGGGTGGTGGTCTCGACGAACACGGCGTCGAGTTTCTCCTTCTCGAGCATCTCCTGGTAATGCTGGTACGTCTTCCACTTGTCGCCGCCGGGAACGGCCTTGGCGGTCTCGCGGCACCGGGGGAGATAGCAATCGGCGGCGGCGACCACCTCGGCCCCCGGGAGGGCCTCGCCGGTCAAGATCCAGCGTGCCCGCCCCCCCAGGCCGATGAAGCCGAGCTGAATACGGTCGTTGGCCCCGGGCCGCCCCGGACGAGCCAGGGCGTCCCCGGGCACCAGGGTGGGAAAGGCGAACGTCGATGCGGTTGCGGCGGCAATCGATCCGCGGAGCCAATGGCGACGGTTCATGGAAGACCCTTTCTCGGTCAGGTCATGAGGTTGGAACCTAAAAAACGGGCGAGGCTCGGGCAGGGGAGGGAGCACCCGTGTGGTCGTCCCGCCGCCGGTCTGGCAGTCAGACGGCCCGGGGGGAATGAAAAAAGCCCCGCCGGCGTGCAGAACGCGCCGTGGGGCCACCTTGGCTGGATTCCCCGACCTATCACGAGCCGGGAAATAATTCTGCTTTCATTCTCCATCCCGCCAGCGCCGGGGTCAAGTAGGTGGGATCAATAACATCCGCTTGCTCAAGGAGGCCGACGTCCCAAGGCTGAATTATCTCGGCGAAGAACGGGCGTGGTGCATCAGCAAGCCGCTGGGTACGGAGTACGGACAGGCAGTGTTGGCTTGAACCGCCGGATGTCGCTCGCTAGACTTCACGCATGGATGCGCCCTTGTGACAGTGATGTGCTTGGGTGCCAAATCGCCCTAACCGATCACCCCTCCATCGAGTTCAGGCCGAGAACCCAGTTCCGCGATGCAGGGCCTTTCTCGCGCTTTGCCTGTCCTTGCTCGCGCTGCTCGGCGAGCGTCTTCGCCTGCTCGCGGCGGACGATGGCCATGCCGACCAGGGACGCAGCCGAAAGCAGGACAAGCGCCACGATGCCAGACCCGACGATCGCAGGGTGCCGCCGCGACCAGGCCCGTAATCGCTCTCGAGCGGTCGGCCGACGAGCAAGGATCGGCTGGCCGTCGAGGAACCGCTCTAGATCGTCGGCCATGGCCTGCGCCGTCGCGTAGCGGTCGGCCGGCTCCTTGCGGAGCGACTTGAGAACGATGGTCTCGAGCTCCACGGGAATCGCCCGCGCCAGGGAACGAGGGGAAGCCGGCTCATCGTCGGTGATTTGCTGGATCAGGGTGTTCCGGTCGCGCCCGTCGAAGGGAGGTCTGAGCGTAAGCAGCTCATAGAGCGTGGCCCCGAGCGAATAGACGTCGCTCCGATGATCGACGATTCCGGGCCCGGCGCGAACCTGCTCCGGGCTCGCATACCGCAGCGTGCCGAGCAATTCTCCCGTGATGGTGAGCCCGGCGTTTCCGGTCACCCGGGCCAGTCCGAAGTCGGTGACCCAGAGCTGCCCGCGGAGGTCCAGCAGCAGGTTCCCCGGTTTGACGTCCCGATGCACGATTCCCGCCTGGTGGGCGTGCTCGAGCGCCAGCGCGGCCTGTCGGCCCAGCCCGGCCACGCGGCTGAAGTACTGGAGCTTGTCCGCGGATCGCTCGCGCGAGATCGTCGTCGCGGCGGATGTTGATCCCGCCGCTGAAGGCGGCTCGGGTCGTCCCTTCTCGGTCTCCGCGTCGGCGGTGCCGCCGGGTTGCTCGTCGCTGAGAGCGCGCAACTCTCCGATCAGGGCGGCGAGGCTCTGCCCGTCGATGAACCGCATGGCATAATAGTGAACGCCGCGTTCGCAGCCGACCGCGTGTACTGGCACGATCCTCTCGTGCTGCACGTGGGCCGCCGCGAGAGCCTCGGTCTTGAAGCGCTGGAGCCGGCGGGGGTCGATCGCCGCGGCGAACGGCAGGATCTTGAGCGCGACCCGTCTCCGCAGCGAGATCTGCTCGGCCTCGTAGACGACCCCCATCCCGCCCCGGCCCACCTCGCGGAGCAGGCGAAAGTCGCCCAGCTCGCCGAGGCTCGCGGCGGGATCGCCGGGCTCGTCGCGGATCGGCCCGATCAAGGCATGAGCATCTCTTTCACTGCCAGCGCGAAGAGGGGCTGTCAGCCGCGCCAGCTCGTCATGGCCGGCGAGGAACGTCTCGAGGTCGGGCCGGAGGTCGGGGTATGCATCCATGAGGAGGCCGCGGTCGGGGTCGCGGCCTTCCTCAAGGGCCTCGACGAAGGCCAGAAGAATTCGGTTCCGCCGGTCCTCGCGGTCGGGGTCTTCGGTCGGATCATGCGCCATCGCCCGGCCCCTCTGGTTCGTGGAGCAGCTCGCGGAGCCGCCTGAGCCCGCGGAAGAGCAGGCCGACGGCGGCCGGTCGCGTGCGGCCGATCCGCTCGGCCACTTCGGCCACCGTGAGCTCATTCAGGTAGTGCAGCTCGACGACCCTGCGCTGGTCGTCGGGCAGACGGGCGAGGGCCTGGGCAAGCCGCGCCAGATCCTCGCCGCGGACGGCCCGCTCGCTTGGTGAGGTCTGATCGGCCGCCAGCAGGCCCTCGAGCCGGGACGAGGAGTGATCGAGCTCGGCCTCGAGCGATCGCTCGCGGCGGGGATCGCGCGCCTGGGTGTCGAACCGCCGGGACGCCGCCGCCAGGGCGTTCGCCAGGATGGCGCGGAGCCAGGCCAGCCACTCGCCTTCCGTCAGCCCGCGGAACTGGTCGCGCCGTTCATGGGCCTGCAAGATCGCCTGCTGGACGATGTCGGAGGGGTCGAGCTTGGCGCGCATGCGCGGGCCGATCTGAAGCCGGACGAGCAGGCGGAGGTAATCGCGGTGATCCTCGATCCGGCGGACGTCGTCGCGAGCAGTCGGTTGCATCGTTCCGCGCCCCCGTCGCCCTCGGTACCACGTGAAGCCTTCCACGTCGGCTCTCGAATCAAGTTACGGCAACGCCGCCTCGCGCCGATAGGCCCTTATGGCCCGCTCAATCATGAACTCTTGATGGTTGTCTGATGATTCAACTACCCCCTGGTGGCCCATGAACGTCGCACGGCGGGTGGGCCGAATTCCAAGGTTTTCAGGCCTCACGGGTGGAAAACTGGCGTCGAACCATGGCCAGAAACCGCACGAAACTCTCGACCTCGGCGCTGGCCCCGAAAGATCGGCGATCCTAACATGCTGACAGGCATAGGAGTTACGTCGATGCTGCTGATTTTACGTCACGGCCGAGCCGTGCGATGAACAACGGCCGCCAGGAAGGAGAGTCCACATACAGAATTGATTCAATCGCAGCGGGTTACAAGCTGGGGATCTAGGATTCGAACCTGGAATCCGCGATTCCGCGTCGCATCGGCGTGATACCGGTTTGACGCTGGAAAACCATTGGTCACAAACCGTTTACGTCGATGCTCCACCCGTTCACATTGTAGAAGCGTCGCGGTCGCACGGGCAGTGCTGTTGCCAAATTGTTGCCAGATTCTTTGGGATTGATCGCGCCTGCTTTTTGCAGGAGAATCGGCTTATGAGCACGACCGAAGCGAAAGACGCCGGCATTCCCGCGGACGTGATGGCCGAACTGGAGTACGCTGCTCAACTGGCGGCCAGCGGCCGGAAAGACCCTGCGTTCGCGAGGAGGATCGCGGAGGAGGCAGCACGCATCCGCGAGGAAGTTAAGCGCAAGTATGGCCTTCTGGACATTGGCGTCCCCGCCATCCGCGAGCTTCGCGACGAATGAAATACGTGCTGGATTCATGCGTCGGCTTCAAGACACTTCTGGTGGAGCAGGACTCCGACAAGGCCCAAAGGCTCTGTGAGGACTACCAGAAGAACGTCCACGAGCTGCTCTCCCCGGATGTCTTCGCCGTGGAGATCGCCCACGCGATCACTCGGGCCGAGCGACAGGGCAGGATCTCACCCGCGGAAGGAGCACGGCTCCTCACCGACATGCTAAACCGCCTCCCGGCGATGCACGCCTCCCTTCCGCTGCTGCCCCGGGCGTATCACATTTCTTCAGACGCCCGGAGAGGCGCCTATGACTGTCTCTACGTCGCCCTCGCCGAACGCGAAGGCTGCGAGCTGATTACTTCCGACGATAAGCTCATCAGAAAGCTTCAGCCACGGTTTCCGTTCATCCTCCCCCTGGCGTCATTGCCGTGAATGTGGTTTCCGACACAAATGCTCTTCGGTGCGGAACAAAACATGAGTGACAGCAAACAAGACAGGCCTCTCCGCAAGGTCCAGTGGACTGCCGAAGACCGGGCTCGCCACCAGGCCATCCGAGACATGTTCCGAGACTGGCACCCCTCTCCCGAAGAGTTGATTGCCGGCGGCGAGGGGGCGAACTTCGACCTCCACGGCGAGTATCGCGAGCTGCGGCCGTTCGTTGAGGAGATCAAGCGGGCCCGCGAGGGGGCGGGACTCACCTTGGCCGAGGTGTCCCGGCGTTGTGGGATTGACCAGCCGGCCCTGTCTCGCCTGGAGACCGGGCACAACAAGAACCCGACTCTGGACACGCTTTGGCGCTACGCTGCCGCGGTCGGGCAGCGCCTGGTCCTGACCACCGAAGCGATCCGCGACACGCGGCCAGCGCAGAGCAATGCGAAGCGGGTCCGTGCGGCACGAGAGAGGTAGGCTGCGGGGTCAAGGCACGGCAATCCGGAATGCGATCGTGAAATCGATTCAGGCCCCCGGACTGTCGCCGCAATGGTCTCAATCGACGGTCCATTCCTGAGCCGTCTTCCGGAGGTAGTGATGAACCAGGATAAATTCAGAGAATTCGTCGTGGCCGCATCGAAGCAAGCCATCAACCCAGTTGGAAAAATCGGCCATCTCGTGCTCACGCAAACGGTCCCGACCGGGGAACCGGAAATTCGAGAACCTGAAATGCGGCATGCCCTTGCACAAGAAGCGGAGAGACGGCTACTGACATACGGGATCGAGGTTCCCACTGACTTGAAGTATCGGTTCGTTGATGCGACCGGCGAACGAAAAGTGGCAGCTCGCCATGATTTCGTGATTCTAGAGCAAGCGAACGCTGGCTGGAACCGGTCGATCCTGCTTGAGCTGAAGCGAGATCAACCGGCAATGGAGATCCGTGAAGGTCAACTTTGTTGCCCCGCAATCAGCAAGGATTTTCAAAAGCTTCTGTTGGAACAAGCGACGAACGGCAAGGGACTACTCCACATTCTCCACGCTGCTGATGCTGGCACCCTTGACGCCCTGCTGCAGAAATACCGAGTCGCTTTGACGGGAGCCCTTGGAGCATCGCGGAAAGCCCTTGAACTGCTCAAGACTCGGCCACAGAGTTGTTGGTTCACGCTGTTCATTCTCGTGGTCCGCTGCAGAGGTCAACAGGGACAGAATAGGCCGTTCTTGTATTCTCTAACTCTGGATCAGTTCGGGCCGGGCCTTGAAAATGCCCAGGATGTTTTCCCAATGAACGATTTTCGATTGCTGTGCCTCACTGAACAGGGCCAGTAGGGAACTCGAACGCCCGAGCGAGACCCGCAGTCTTCGTCTCTAGACCATAAACAAGCGTGATAACGTCCCCGAAATCCGAGCATTGTCTATGCGGAAATATCCCGGCTCATGACGTTCCTTCCACGCCCCGGCGGTCTCGGCCGCCGTTTTCCGCTCGATCTTTCTTGGGCATCTCTCTTACTCCCCTCTTTGCTCGGCGGCCGCGGTTGATCGGGGCATCCGGACCCCGACTTCAATATCCTGTGGTCTCAGCACAGCCGGCTGCCGTGCAACCGCTCGACGAGTCGCAAGATCACCCCGTTGTAGGCGAGCCCGACGCCCTCCTTGCATTCGGCGTCGGTCGCGACCAAGGCGCCATCGACGTCCAAGACGGCCTGATCGAAGAATTCGACCGGTTGCAGGGACCAAACCCCCAGCCTGGTCTCGTTGGCCGCGTCCATGAGGTCGACGATGTCGGGTTCGGTGAAGCGGCGACAGAAGTCGCCCGCGGTGGTGGGGTCGGGGATACGCTGGGCGCCCAGGGCGTCGAGATAGACCTCGTCGTTGCGTCGCAGTTCGAGGTGCTCGATGCATTCGCCGCCGGCGAGGATGTTGAAGGCGATGTTGAGGACGTGGTCCGATTCGTGATAGGGCAGGTGTCGCTTGAGGACGTGGAGCCGGTTGTCGATCGCACTGATCAGGCCGACCTTGCGCGCGAGCAGAAGCATGGCGCCGAGTCCGCCGGGGCCCAGCCCGTGAACGCGGTCCGCCAGTTGATACTGAATGTTGGCGGCGGTGACCATGGGCACGGGGCGTTCTTGCCCAGGCTGATTCTTGATCCGGCGGAGAATTCTTCGCCGTCGATTCCGGAGAATCTCGCGGTCACGATTTTTCGTCTTCGACCCGTTGCGTTTTGGGAACCGATCCTTGATAGTGGCACTCACTCGAAAGCCCCTTTTCGATGGAATAGTGAGGATGTGTAATGACCTCCATTATTCCAAAATCGCTGGGGGTTTTCGAGTTTTTTTTGGAATTCTCCCTGATTTTCGTGAAAATCACGCTTGTTTAAGGACTAGTGCTCTGTCACAGCTTAATTTTAGGGTAGACCGACGTGAGTTTGCAGCGGGCGTCGTCGATCTTCATTTGCCAGTCGACGCCGCGCTGGGTGCTGTTGACGTCGGATGACCAAGCGGTGGTCTCCGCCCGCAGGGTTTGAGCGTCGCCGAAGCGGCGGCCAGCCACGCACTGGCGCGTCAGGGAACTCAGCTCGTTCTCGGCGATGTTCAGCCAGCTACCGTGTTTGGGCGTATGACAGAATTCGATGCGTCGGACCAGTTGGCGCGCCCGGGCGGGCGCGAAACTCTCATAGAAGGCCCCCTTGGTGTGTGTGTTCAAGTTGTCGCACACGACAACGACGCGCTCGGCATCGGCGTAACGGCCTTCGATCAGTAGAGCCATTTCAAGTGCCCAGTCGACTTTGGTCTTCGTTTCACGAACCGCCACTTCGCGCCATCCCGCCAGCGGTTCGGCGAACATAAAGATGTTCGCCGTCCCGGCGCGTTCGTATTCATAATCGACGCGCTTGCCGTGCCAGCGCGTCGCGGGGATCGGCACGCGTATCTCCTTCAGCAACTGCACCGGCGGTTCGTCCATGCACAGAACAGGACGGGCGGGATCGTACGGTTTTGCGTAGGTTTCCAGCACTTCCTCCATGTGGGCCACGAATTCTCCGTCAGCCTCAGGCGGGATGACCCAGTACTCGATCTTGCGGTTCGTCATGCCGTTTTTTTTAGCGTCCGACGCACGGTTTCGTAACTCACGGACTCCACGATCCCCAACTCCACGACCTTGCGCGCCAACAGGCGCAGCGTCCAGTTGGCATAGCCCGGGGGAGGTGATCCGATGCGTGTGGCGATAATCCGGGCTTCTTGATCGCCGCTGAGCAGCTTTTCGACTGGCGCTGTCTCACGCTTACCGCCGTCCAGCGTCTCACGGAAGCCGCACTCCACGAGACGCTGACGGATGTTCTCAACGGTCTTCGTTCGGCACCCGAAGGCCTCGGCGATCCGATGGTCGGTCCAGTTTGGGCCGTCCGCGTCTGCCTTGAACAAGATCTGGGCACGCCGCACCTTCTGGCTCGTTCCCTTCAGCTTTTTGATCACGGCCGCCAACTCGTTCCGTTCCTGATCCGTCAGCCGAACGATATACTTCTTGATCATGGGAAACCTCCGTGTTCCCCAGATCATCTGCGATCCGCGAAAAGTCTCCAACCCTAATTCTTAGCTGTGACAGAGCACTAGCCGTCGATCGTCTGCATATGCGCCGCGTCGTGACCAACTCCGATCGAAGCTCCCTCTTCGCGAGTGGCGTGATGCTCTCTGATCCGCCGGACGCCTGAACCGATAATCTGCTTCCATAAGAGACCATCGATGACGATGATTATTTCTGACCGGATCGAGGAATGGCGGAGCCAACTCCTCGACACGACCAAGCGAAATCGCCTAATCAACCTTAAACTGGGGAAGACCGGGGCTCTCAAGCTCATCCATCCGACCGCGGAGTTGGTCTGGGAGCAACTTGTCGCCCTTGGCGGGACGATGTCGTTCCCTTCGCAGCAGGAACTCGTTGGCGAATCGGACGAAGACCCATCCGGGCGATATCCGTCCGTCTTCGATCCCGAGACCGATGGCGACACCTCGGCGGGGCGCATCGACATCAAGCGATGCCTGGAGTCCCCGCGATTGCTCGAAAGTCATCTCCTGACCGACCTGTCCGATAAGCTACTCAAGTCACGGCTGGGGCGACTGGCGCTGAATGCCAAGACCTCAATAACGGAGCAGGGCGTGCCGACGCTGTTCCTGACCTTCGGGCTGATGAGATGGTTCGAGTCCGCGGACAGCCAGGTCGGGATCCTTTCCCCGCTCCTCCTGTTCCCGGCGGAGTTGGAGCGGGAGAGTATCGGGTCGCCTTGGCAACTGAGGGTCCAGGAAGATGAGGTTGTCCCGAACCACTCCCTCGTCCGATTGATGAGCGGCAACTTCGCGATCAAGATCCCAGAACCACCCGACACTGAAGAGCTCGAGCCCGCTGAATGTCGAGACCGCTATTTCGAGGGCGTCAGGAACGCGATCCGCCACCAGAAGAAATGGGGAATCCTCGACGACTGCTGCCTGGGAATCTTCAGCTTCCAGAAGATCGCGATGTGGGAAGACCTTGGCAGGAACCAGGATCAGATCGCCGCCCACGACCTTTGCCGGGCGATCGCTGGCGACGGTTCCGTCCGACACAAAGCCCCCGAAGGATTGCCGAGGGAGCGCGATCTCGACAAAGCCACGCAGCCTAATCGGACGTTCCACATCCTTGATTCGGACAGTTCCCAGCACGTAGCCATTGAGGCGGCGAAGCGAGGAGCCAACCTGATCGTCGAGGGTCCTCCCGGGACGGGCAAGTCCCAGACGATTGCCAATATCATCGCGGAATTTCTCTCCGAGGGGAAATCGGTCCTCTTCGTGAGCGAGAAGTCCGCCGCCCTTGAAGTGGTCAAGCGGCGGCTCGATGAGAATGGTCTCGGAGACTTCTGCCTGGAGTGCCACAGCCACAAGGCGAACAAGAAGCAAGTCATCAATGAGTTGGGTCGATGCCTCAACCTGCCAAGCGAGACCTATAAAGACCAAGAGGACGATCTCGCCCATCTATTCGACACGCGGGAAACGCTGAACGCCTACGTCCGCTCGCTCCACGAGGTCCGCCAACCACTCGGGATCTCCGCTTATCAAGTTCACGGACGGCTCGTCGCAATCCCAACGGGTGTGGTATCCCGCTGCCCCGTCCCCGACCTCGAACAGATCAACGCCGACCGCCTTCGGAAACTGACGGACCTCCTCAAAGCCCTGCCGGACTTCCGCAACGTCACGGAAAACTATACGGTCCACCCCTGGAGGGGTAGCAAGGCGCAGGGTCGGTCGCTCAGCCTCGACGAAGAAATCCGGCACCACTTCGGGCGTCTCGAACTCGCCTTTGTTGAGATGGTCCAAGCCGCCCCGCTCCTGGCTCGCCTGGGTTTCTTGAGCCACGAGCCGACACTGGAAGATTGGCTCCAGGGTCTGGAATTGTCCCGCGAATCCCCGAGCTATCCGCTGGTCCCGCCCGAATGGTTCCAAGAAGAGCCCCGAAAAATCGCCGCCCGGTATATCCGACTCGATCGGTCGACCCGCGAGTACCGCCAGGCCCGCCAGAGGATGCCCGAGTTCGGCGAGGAGGCGGTCCTCGGTATCGAACAAGCCGAGACCCTGAGCTTTCCGGCAGCGATCGACGAACGATGCTCGAATCTCCTGCCGCACGGCAATGAGACCCTGATTACGCTCCGGGATCACCTCCGGTCCGTCGTGGATTCCCTGGCACTCCTCTCAATCCACGCACGGTCGACCGACGGCGCCCTGGCTCGGTTGCTCGGAATCCTGATGCTGAAACCGCGTCCGATCCCAGCACGCCGGTTGAGCGAGGTCCGAGAACTCCTGGAGATCGTCGGACGGTTCGATCGCCTGCTCCGTTCGTGGCTCGATCCCCTGCAAAGGGATGAGGTTCGAAGAAGTCTCGACCTGTGCCGTCACGACTTGCCGGAATTCCGCGAGCCGAAGGTATTCGAACTCGCAGCCGGGGACGTTGCGCAGTTCGAGAGCGCCCTCGAAGTCAGTACGACGATCCTCAAGCCGCATGGGACGACCACGTTACGTGCCTTCCTCGATCGCCTCGAACGCGCGATCCTGTCGGTTCGCACGATGGATCGCCACTTCGCGGTGAATCAGGAATCCCTGAGAAATGTCCTGACTGTCCTCCATTCGCCCGTGCGACCCATCGCGATGCGAGGATTGCGAAAGGTCCACGAATTACTCGATCTGATCGGCAACATCAGGGCAATCCGCCGATTCTGGCTCAATCCCCAGGCGAGGCAGGAAGTCCGTCGAATCCTCGAACTGTGTCGTACCACCCTCCCCGAATTCAGCGAGTCGAAGGCGATCGGTATCGGCCTCGCCGAGGTCCAGGGGTATTCGAGTCTGCTCGACACCAGTTCGACGATCCTGTTGCCGCATGGGAAAACGAGCGTGGTCGCCCTCCGCGATCATCTGGACCGAGTGCTCTTCTCACTGAGAAACCTGGCCGACAATTTCACAGCGACCGAGGAGTGTTTGGGCAAGGTTTTGACCTCGCTCGGTGAGGCGAAACGACATTTGCTCGTCCGAGGTCTGGGAAGCGTCATCGAACTGTTGAGCCGCTTGCTATCGGTCGGCCGTCTCCATCGTTCGTGGCTCGACCCACGGCAGAGGAAGGAAATCTCGCGTGTCCTCGACCGATGCCGCGACGAAGAAACCGTCATCGCGGATGTCCGCTTTAAGCTCCTGGAGAGGCTCCTTCCCATGGCATTCAGCCCGGAAGGGGCGATACTGGCTTCCCGATCCCGATCGTATCGTGCGGGTTGGAAGAGGCTCCTGCCGGGTTGGTGGTCGCTCAGGGGCAAGCTCGCCAGCTACTACGGCGGGCGGCTCCCGGAGACCTTGGTCCTGATCGAAGACATGGTCCAACTCGAGGATTACCATCGCCGGATGGATTACGTCCGACAGCTGATCAACCAGTACGCCGATCGTATCGTGCTCCGCGAGAATGGCGAGTTGGACCGGGATCGGACGCTTGAGGGGCTGAGTCTCGCGGAGCAATTCGACCCACTCATCCGCGAGATCCCCAACCTGAAGGAAGTCCTCATCAATCCGTCTGGTATCGATCGGGATCCCCTGCGGACCGAACTCGACCAACTGACCCGCCAGCATCGCCAGTTCGAGGAGTCGGTGGCATCTTCCGGTGATCACATCAAACTCGGGCTCGACTTCAGCCCGGAGGGACGACTCTCGACCGCGGAATTCGCCGGATGGTTGCAAGCCGAATCGCCCAAGCTGGAGGCGCTCTCCACCTCGGCGGGGCGCCTGGTCAGCCTCTTGAAGACGGGACGCGACGTTCCGCTGGCTGACCTGGCTTCGAGGATCGACGCCCTCAAGACGATCATCCAGGCAAACCTCCGACCTCCATCGGATTACTTCCTCCTGGACGAGTCGGGCGAGTTAGATTTGAGGGGAACAATCGAGGGAATTCGTGCCGCCGAGCTACTCGACCCTCTCATCCGTGCTTTCCCAGAATTGAAGGATGTCCTGGTCGACCCGGCGAGGATCGATCGTTTCGCCCTCGAAGGGCCCCTGGAAAGGCTCAAGCAGAGTTATCGGGCCTACCAAGAGTCGGCGACTGCCGCGGGCGAGTTCGTCGATTTGAGTGCCGTGTTCAGCCCGGATGGGAGACTGTCGAAGGTCTCGGCGACGGACTTCGTCGCCTGGCTCGGAAGCGAGCTATCCAAGCTTGAGACCAAGGCAGCGACGTTCGGGCGTCTCGTCGCCCTGCTGAAGCCGGATCGCGACGTTGAATTGTCCAACCTCCCGGCGCGATTCGCGAAACTCAATCGGATCATCGGCTCCAATCTCCGACCCGCCCCCAAGTATCTCATGCTCGACGAGGCGGGCGAATTCGACTTCCAGACGACCATCCAAGGATTGAAGACCGCCGAACAACTCGACCCGTTCGTTCGATTCTTTCCCGAATCGATCAGCGTCCTTGTCGATCCGGGAACGATCGACCGTGATGCCTTCGGGAAGAGTCGAGATCAACTGACCCAGGGTCTTGAAAGCCTCAGCGAGGCTCTGACCCGCGTGGAATCCCATTTCCGACTGTCCGAGGTCTTTCACGAGGATGGTTCGCTCTCGACGATGACTCCGAGCGATTTCGCGGGCTGGATCGACGCGGAGTCAGCCAAATTGGAGGCTCGCTTCACCTCGTTGAATCAACTCGCCTTGCTCCTGAAGCCAGGCCGGGATGTACCTGTCGTTCATCTGTCAGACCGTCTTGCGTCCATTCAGAGTCTTCGTCGGTCGAGATCGGAGATCACCACCATCGCCGGATTGCTCGGGCTCTCATCAATGGATTTTGCCACGATCCAGGAACACGATTGGGGCGAGTCGCGGTCGAAGGCGGAGTGGACGATCGGCTTCCTCGCAGAATACGGAGACGCTCCCCCCGAGCCACTCATCAGGGCGGCAACGGTCCCCGAGATCCGAGGAGAGTTGGATGAAGCGGTCCGCCGCAATCTCGCCATCAAATCGGACTCGTTCCTGAAAAGCTGGAAATTCCTGACTGATCTGTTCGACCCCGAACAGGAAGTCTCGACGGGGATTCGGATCGGTCGGGCGCCAATCGGGGTACTCTCGACCTGGGTCGGCGAGCGAGCCAAGGATGCAGGCTTGATCCGAGAATGGATCGACTTCGGCGAATTACGCCAGAGGATCGTCCAGGCAGGGCTCGGTCCCATCCTGGCGGAGTTGTCGGATCGCAAGCTCGATGTCAAGGACGCCTGTGACGCCTTCCTCGCGCGGTTCTATCGATCCTGGCTGGATTGGTTTTACGGACAGGACGCCTCGCTCCAGCGTTTCTCCGTGGAGGATCACGAGAGGGCGATCCAGCGCTTCCGTAGCCTCGACAAGGACTCGGTCCGACTGGCGTTCACGCGAATTCGGGCGAGGCTGTTGAGCGACGGAGCCCGCCCCAACGTCAATTCGCTCGATACCCCGAGCACCTCGGAACTGGGCATCCTGCTCCGCGAGATGAACAAGAAGCGCCGGCATCTGGGGTTACGCCACCTCTTCGCCCGAATCCCGACGGTCCTCACCAGGCTGAAACCGTGCTTGATGATGAGCCCGCTGGCAGTCAGCACCTACCTCGAAACGAAGGACATCCTGTTCGACGTTGTCATCTTCGACGAAGCATCCCAGGTCCGCCCTTATGACGCCATCAGCGCGATCTACCGGGGCAAGCAACTGGTCGTCGCGGGTGATCAGAACCAGCTACCCCCAACCAGTTTCTTCGAGCGTTCGGTCGCCGACGAGGATCTCTCGTCGGACGAGCAGGAAGCCACGGAGGAACTCAAGGACTTCGAGAGCATCCTCGACGTTTGCGGCACACTAGGGCTCGCCCGCCGTCGGCTCCGCTGGCACTATCGCAGCAAGAGGGAGCCGCTCATCGCATTCTCCAACCGCCACATCTACAAAGGCGAATTGGTGACGTTCCCGAGCGTCTTGGACACAGGAGCGACACCGGCGGTGCGGTTCGAGTTCGTCGAAGCCGGGAGATGGAAGTCGGGGACCAGCGGCGGATTCAACGTGGTGGAGGCGAAGCGGATCGCCGAAATCATCATGGAACATTTCCGCCAGAACCCATTGCAAAGCCTGGGCGTGATCGCCTTCAGCCAGCGGCAGCAGACAGCCATCCTGGACGAGCTGGAGCAGCTAAGGCGGCTCCAGCCGGAGATGGAAAAATTCTTCAAGGAAGATGACGAGGAGCCCTTCTTCGTGAAGAATCTGGAGAACGTCCAAGGAGACGAGCGGGACGTGATCTTCCTCAGCGTCGGCTACGGACCCGACGAGAAGGATGGTCGGGTTGCCATGAGGTTCGGTCCCCTGAATCTCCTGGGAGGCGAGAGACGTCTGAACGTTGCCGTGAGCCGCTCTCGATCGGCGATGTTGGTCATCAGCTCCCTCAAGTCTCACGACATCGACCTGTCGCGAACGAAGGCAGTCGGCGTCAAGCTCCTCCGTGACTACCTGGACTTCGCCGAGCGGGGCATCTCCGCCTTGGTTTCGGAGATTACTCAGGTGAATGAACACGATTACGATTCGCCGTTCGAGAAGGAAGTCGCCGACGCGCTCACCCGTCGAGGTTTCGCGGTCAAGAGTCAAATCGGATGCAGCGGCTTTCGGATCGATCTGGCTCTGGTGGACCCCAAACGCCCCAGTCGATTCCTCCTTGGGATCGAGTGCGACGGCGCGACGTACCGCGGTTCCGCGACCGCGAGGGATCGAGACCGGCTCCGCCAGGAAGTCCTGGAGTCGCTTGGCTGGACGATCGTCCGCATCTGGTCCACCGATTGGGTGAAGAATCCGAACTCCCAGATCGATCAAGTTGTCGCTGCCCTCGAACAAGCCCAGAAAGCTCCACGAAAATCCGTGGTGTCTCAATCTCGATCATCAGCGAAGGTCCAGTGCGGGGACGAAATACCCGTGAAAATCACCCCGGTCGTCAAGCGATCCGAACAATCAGAACATCAGTACACGTTTGATAAGATCGAGGACGTTCCAGAAAGCACCATCGAGAAGCTCGTCCTTTCCATCCTCGGTTCATACGGAGCTACGGGAGAAGACGAAGTGAAGCAGACGACCTGCCGTCAACTCGGCTTCGGGAGGATGGGGAAGAATATCAACGCCAGGATCGAACTGACCATCGAGAGCCTGATCCGTGCGACAAAGGTGGTCCGTCTCGATGGCGGTTCGCTCAAACTGAGGGGTGCGATCCCAAAATAGGGTGACTCCAAGACGAGTGTTTGTTAGGATACCCGAACGGGCGGAGACCAAGCAACATGGAAGTGCTCCTTGAGGTGGTGAAGGGTGCAAGACGCACTTTGCAAGTGCCTGACGGGTTGTTATGTTGTCAAGCTGAGTTTTCCATTTTGCCCCGTTCCACAAGTTCAAGGACGAACAACAGATGCCATTCACCAAGGCCGCCCCCGAGGATTTGTCGAAGCTGAGTGACCTGGCGTACGGCTGGGGGAAAACTGTTTCCCGCCGGGCCTTCGGGGACGAAGGGCCGGGACTCGACATCGATTTCGATTCCATGGAGACCTTGGCCGTCGAGATCTCCCAGTCCCTCCTCAAGGGGACCATTGAGGAGATGCTGAGGTCTCAGCTCAAACTTCTTGGCGACCATCAGCCCTGTCCCGAGTGCCAGCGCGCCAGTCCCCTGAAAACGAAGCGGCGAACCATCCAGGTTCGCGGCGGGACGATCGAATACGAGGAGCCCGTCTGCCATTGCCCGGCCTGTCGCCGGGATTTTTTTCCCTCAACGCCCGAGCTTGCGGCTCGACTCGCACAACTTCTCGCCCGCGGTCTTGGCTAAGATCGTCCGCTCCGCCGCCCGCAACACGTCCTTCGCCGCCGCCGCCGAATCGCTCGCTGACGAGGCAGAAGTGCGGATCAGCAGCCGGCAAGTGGGGCGGATCGCTCATGAGATCGGCGAGCAACTGAGACAAGCGCGGGATCGACAGGTCGAGGCGTTCTTGAACAAGCATCTCTCGCCCGAGACCCGGAACTCCGCCCCGCTGGTGGTCGTGGCCGTCGACGGCGGTCGCATGAACACGCGCTCGGAAGAGTTGGGCCATGGTCCCGGCGCCCACGCTCCCGCCTGGCGTGAGGACAAGGTCGCCAACCTCTTGACGATGACCCACAAGACCCACGCGGAAGATCCTCATCCCGAACTTCCCCGTTGCTTCACCAAGAAAAAGAACGTCGTCGAGTTGGTGAAGGGAGTCGCCGGGCAAGGGGCGATGGCCGATGTCGCCGAGTCCGTCGGCGAAGCGGAACCCGAATTGACGGTCTTCGAGCCCGAGGAAGACAAAACGACCCCGCGCTGGCAACCCGAATCGCTTGTGTCGACCTGTCAGGCGACGATGGAATCGAGCGACAAGTTCGGCCCCATGGTTGCGGCCGAAGCCCAGCGACGAAACTTTTCCGCGGCGCGGAGCCGAGCTTTCTTGGGCGACGGCGGGGCGTGGATCTGGGTGCTCCACCAGAAGTTTTTCTCGACGTTCGAGCCCATCGTCGATTTCGTCCACGTGTTGACGTATATTTATCTGGCGGCCAGGGCCGCCGGTGGAGCGGGGGAAGAGTCTGAGAGGACAGGCATCTCGGTTGGTACCCCCTGGATTCCCCAAGACACAACCCCTTATCTCAAAAATGGTTAAGGATATAACTTGCACTCACGCGACGACGCACGGATGCAACTGTGCGGGCCGTTTCCGGCCGTGATCGTACGCCCGCGTGGTCATCCTCTCCGCACTCTGATCTTGCCAAGATTCCCTCGCAAACGGTGATCGGGATCGGGCATCGCCCCGCAAAACCGTTACATCCCTCAGCGCCACGGAATCCCATCCCAAAACACTCCAATTCTCGGGAGTAAAGTTGCACGAACGGAAACGGAGCGCCGTTTAGGTTGTATAGGTAAGCTGGGTCGACCCTCCGCTTTTCGCTTCAATTGAGGGTATCACCGATGTCGCCGCCAACCGCCGCCGATCCTGCATGTTCGCAAAAACGCCGCGACGCCAACCGCGAGAGCGCCCTGAAAAGCACAGGCCCTCGCACGCCCGAGGGCGAAAAACGCGCGCGGTTCAATGCCCTCAAGCATGGCTTGACCGCCGCGACGCCTGTCCTTCCTGGCGAGGACGCCGCCACCTGTGTCCATGACGCCTCAGCCTATGCGAGGGAGATCGCGAAACGTCCGATCGCGGACCTGAAACCGCCCGACGCCGCGCGCGCGGTGCCTCGGGTGCAGATCGAGCGCCATCGGGCGCGCGTGAGGCTGCGCCTGGCGCGCAACCAAGATCTGGCGGAAGCCGAGGCGGCCGACGCGCCGGACCTGCTGGCATTCGACCCCAGCCCCGAGGGCGAGAAGCGTCGCTATCTGCTGGCGACGGCGCGGCTGATCAATCAGACGATCAAGACGTTTTTGTCGCTTGCGCGGATTGCGCCGGCCGACGCCTCGGCGAGCGGCGACATCCTCAACGAAGGTGGGCATTCTGACGATTGTGCATGGGATGTGGACGACGGACTTTCGTTCGCGGACGCGGACGAAACGCGAAACGAAGCCATCGCGCCGACGGCGCCCGAGCGAAACGAAGCCATCGCGCCGACGGCGCCCGAGCGAATCGAAGCCATCGCGCCGACGGCCCCCGCGGCGGCGTGCGACCCGGAACCCGCTGCGATCGAGGGACTTGCGCCCTTGCGAAACGAAGCCATTACACCGCCGGAGGCACCCTTGCGAAACGAAGCCATTGCGCCGCTGGCGGCCGAGCGAACCGAAGCCGCCGGGGTCGTACAGACGTCACGACCGACGGAGTCGCGTGATCCGGCGCCGCTGGAGCTTACGGCCTCGCTGGTGCGATACCTCGCGGGAACGTTCGACGTCGGGTCGTCTCAGGTCAGCCGTCTTCAAGTCCTTCAATCCATGGCGTCCGCGGCCTGCGCTTCGAGCGCGGGGTCGCGACCGGCTCGAGCGACGATGCCGCCACAAGCTTGGAGGCGGAAATCGGATCAGCGGCGTGGAAGGAGGTGACCTGACGGCCGGAACGCGATTGACCTGATTGATGCGTCTGGCTGACGCCGGACCCCCCTCTTTGATAATTCGGCTGATTGCAACGGCGGCCCGCGGTGTGCGCCGCGGGCCGTCGAGGCTGGCAACGCGCACGGCCTTACTCCGCAACGACGAGCGGTAACCGTTCACGGCCTGGGATGAGTTGAGATCAGGGCGCGCTTGCGGTTTCCACAATGGCGGGGTGAGCAACGAGGGGCTCGACTGCTCATGACGATGCGACAGAATACACGAGTTGAGATAGGCCCGTAGATCACGCTTCTGTTGGCGGCAAGCGGCCGCGACGCTCAGCATACGCTCCACGAATCGGCTGCCCGAATCGCTGGCGGTTCCACCGCTGATTCGCCGCCGAATCACCGCGGGACACAACGAACGCTCGGCCGCGTTGTTCGTCGGCTCATTCCGCTTCGTCGCGAACGCCCACGGAGCAGGCTCGAGATCCAGAAGCGCCCGGCAGGTCGCCGCGGTCTTTGCGCAGCCGCACTCGCTCCCGTCTTCCAGGGCGTTCTTGATGTTCTCGCGTTGCTCGCCCGCCCGTTTCTGAAACACAATCCACTCGACGGTTCCATCCCGTACCTGATGCCAGCGCCTGAACATCCTGTCCGACAGGTTGAGCAGTCGTTCGCCGATGATCTTGCCACGACCACCTCGATCAATCATCTTCTGAAAGTCGCGTCTCGGATGCGCCCAAAAGACCTGTCGGTTCTCGACGGGGATCGAATTGTCAACCGATAATCGATCTCTCACGATGATCCGCGCGGTCGGGTCGCCAAGGATCGACCGAGCCGCCAAGCCGTTCCGCTTCAAGGCGATCATCATCGGGGCGACCGCTGGGGTCACGACCGTCCAGATCCGACGCTTGCACCCCGATTCGCGGCACAAGGATTCGTCGATGTGAACGGTCGGAGCGTCTTGGGCGGAGGCGGCGAGTTGGGGGTAAGGAGAATCGAGTGCGGCGGCCGTTCGCCGCTCGAGCTTGGAGACCATCCCAACCGAGGTCGCGATTCCGAATCGGATGAAGGAGGCTTTGAAGAGTTGGTGGAATTCAGCTTGAGCCGGGTCTCGAGATCGGCGATGCGTTTCTCAAGGGTGTCGATTCGAGCTTGCGATGCGGACGCGCCATCCCGGACTTCTCGTGGAAGCCCGTTCCAGGTGCTATCCGGAATCAGGAGCGGGTTTGGCGTGACGTCGAAGTATCGACTTCAGCCAAATCGGTCGATCCCAGCGTGTGAACGGTTACCCTCTTTTCTCCGCGGCTTGGGTAAAGCTGGGGATCTAGGATTCGAACCTAGACTAAGTGATCCAGAGTCACTCGTGCTACCGTTACACCAATCCCCAATGCGCGGCCAGACCTCGTCTCGCGGGCCACATCGAATCCTAAAGACTCGGCCGCTCGCTTTCAAGACGAGCTGTGGAGGATGAGAGCGTCTGGTCGGCGTCTTGGACGAGCGATTCACGGGAACGAAGGTTCGCTCAAAGGCTGGGGTTCGAGAATTCCCGCAGCGGCAGCATCACCGGAACCTGGTGGCGGGCGCTCCTGGCGACGGCCTCGGTGAATTGCATGTAGCGAACGCCAGCGGCGAAGGTCGTGTGCTCGACCGGGCGCTCGCCGCGGATCGCGGCCACGAAATCCGCCTCGACCCGCCAGCCTCCCCGGTCCGCGTCTGGGATCGGCATGGGATGCAGGTCGGGCTCGCCACGCCGCGCGCCCCGGATCTCGTCCTTGAGCAAGTCATAAACCAGCGTTCCCTCACTGCCATGGAGCGTGACGCCCATCGACGGCTCGTGCAGAACCACCCCGCTCAGACGGTAAACCCCGCGCGAGCCGTCGTCGTGCATGGTCAAGACCTGGACACTGTCTGGCGTGCCAACCCGCACCTCCTCGCCCTGCTCGGGGTCGAATCGGCGGGCGACGATCTTGGACGCCGTCGCCAGAACCCGCTTCGCGGGGGCGACCCAGCGCGAGACTGTTTCATACACGATCCCCAAGGTCAGCATGTTGAACCCGGAATAACGCGTCATCTGCCGCCACGAAAGCGGCGTCGCCGGGTCGGCGAGCTGGCTATTGAGCGAATGAACGTGAACCTCGCGAAGCTGGCCGAGATACCCCGAGGCGATCAGCGTTCGCATGAACGCATCGCCCGTGAGGCCATAAGGGCTGGGGACGACCATCGCCGTGAGACGCGGCGATTCGCGCGATCGGTCGAGCATCCGCTGGGCCTCGCGCGCGTTCATCGCCATCCGCGCCTGAGTGAGCACGTGCTTGCCCGCGTCGAGAGCGGCCAGCGTCAGTGGACAGTGCAGATAGGGCCATGCGCCGATCAGGATCGCGTCGATCTCAGGATCGGAAAGCAGATCCTCCCACGCGCCATGGACCTTGGGAATGTCGAACTCGCGCGCGACCCGGGCCGCCGTTTCGCGGCGACGATTACACACGCCGACCACGCGCACGCCGCTCTGGCGCTTGAAGCCGGGCAAATGCCGCGTTCGCACGATCGCGCCGGCCCCAACCACGCCGATGCGAATCTCGCCCGATGCCATGTCGACAACCCCGCTCGACGACCCAGCCGCCGAGACCGCTGACACAGGAAGCCTCTTTCAGGGAACCACGCGCATTATACGACGCGATCGCCCCGGATGATGCCCCCTTGCGGCGGGCGAGCCCAGTCGCGCGTCCGGCCTTGAATCCAGCCGTCATTGCGCGGGGACCGGCCAATCGCCTTCTTCGATCACCGTTCGAGGTTGACCCTCGCTCACGTCCGGAAGAGCCGAGACGCGCGGCCGGGCCCGATTCTGGAAGATCGGTCCATAGGTCGCGCCGGCATAGCCGGAGACGTAGAAATTCTTCCGGCCGGAGGCGTCGAATGGCGGTCGCTGAGCGATGTAGACGTCGTCCGTGGAGGATCGACGCCAGGGCGCGGTCATTCCTGGGCCATTGCAGGCGCTCGACGCCAGGGCCAGGCTCGAAATCGCCAGCCAGGCCAGCCGGTCCCTCAAGAAGGTCGAGCGGGTCATTCCAGGCCCTCCTGCGTGCGCGCGGTTCGGGCGCCGTCGACGACGGAGCACTTCTCTTATCGGCCGCCGCGAGGCGATGGTTCGCCAAATCTCGTTCTGTTAACCTTCTCGAGTACGAGTCAAGACCCAGGTTTTCGCGGGACGCCGCGAGAGGGGAGGCCCCAGTGTCGCATCGAATGGGAACAATGGTCGCGGCCTTGGCGCTCGCGATTTGGCCCGCCCTGGCTCGGGCCGAGCACGCGAAAATCACGCTCGACGTCTCGACCGACCGCGAAAAGGTCACGGCCCACGTCGACCAGACGCCGCCGGATTGGGGGAAGAATCCCCGGCCGGTCCTGAAGGCGCGGGCCGGCGAGACGATCCGCGTTCAGAGCGTCTTCACCAACGTGTATCCGCACAAGACCCTCGAGAACGTTGTCGTCCACTTGTACATCGCACGCCAGGAAAAGGTCGGCCAGCACGAGCTGCCGGACCTGAGCGGCGACGTGGTCTCCGAGACGGCCTTTGAGATCGACCTCAAGCCGGGCGCCAAGGCCGGCCAGCGCAGCACGCTGCGAATCGACAAACCCGGGGTTTATCTGGTGCGGATCGAGAGCCGCAACACCGGGAGCGACCACGAGCATTTCGCGGCGATCGACCTGGTCGTCTCGCCCAAGGACGGCGAAAAGTAGCCGGCGATTCCCTGGTTTTTTGAGGAGTGGACGACGAGGCGCGGGGCGGGGCGATCCCAGTCGATCGGTTCCCAATGAGAAAAAAGACTCAAGTTCGACCGAGGGCGGCAGGCGCTGCGCGACCGTTGCAATCGATTCAAGCCAGCGCGACCGGTGGGCCGATCGAAAGGCAGTCGCGTGATTCGGTCGGGGCTTGGCGGATGTGAAATCAGGCCGGCCGGGCGGGATGTGAGGCGCGTTCTGATGGCCGGCCTGGGCGAACGAATGCGAGGACTGTTGGAGCTGGCCCTCATCGGCTTGCCGCTCTATGCGTTCGCCGCGGGCGGAGGGGTCGAGCGGAGTGCGACCTCGATTCCGGGCGGATCGCAGGGCGACTGGAAGATCGGCCGGCCCGCGGCGATCGAGGTTCGCGAGGGTAAGGCGAGCTTCCAGGCGCCCACGCCCAGCGCCACATCCGAGATCCTGGTGGTCGTGTCGGCGCTCGGGCCTGGAGCGGATCCCTATGCGATTGAGCTCCGGGCTCGAGGCGTTGATCGCCCGGACCGACCCCGGCTCGTGGTCGAGCAGCCATGGCGGGTGCCGAAGGCGCTCCCCCTGCCCGATCCGCCCGCGCCCCGGCCGGCCCCGCGGCCGCCCGCTCGCGAGCGTGTGTTTCATCTGCTCGCTCGCGACGGCGACGCCTCGAGCCCCAGCAACTACGTCGCCGTGCGGGGCATCTTGCGCGGGCTCGGCCGAGGCGTCCAGGTCTACGTCGCGGCCGAGGATCAAGACGCGCTCGAACCGAGCACGGTCAAGGACGCCGTCGCGTCATTCGACGACCTCATCGAGCCGGCGGCGCGGGCCCGATTTGGCGCGCCCCGCGATGTCGACGGCGACGGCCGGCTCACGATTCTCTTTTCAAGCTGGCTCGCCAGGCTCGGCAAGGGCGCGGTCGACGGCTATGCCCGATCGGCCGACTTCGATCCCGCCTTTCGCCCCCCCCTGAGCAACCGCTGCGACATGATCTACCTGAACCCCGCGCTCCAGGCCGGCCCCTACCTGCGAACCATCATCGCACACGAATATATGCACGCGGTTCTTTCGAGTGTTCGGACCGAGGGGCCGCTCGGCTCGGGCCTCGAGGAAGAGGGCTGGCTGGACGAGGCGATCGCGCACCTGGCCGAGGACGAGCACGGCTTCACCACCCGGAACGTCGACTACCGGATCGCGGCGTTCCTGGATCGCCCCGAGCGGTTCCGTCTGCGGGTCGACGACTATTTCGCGGCCGACCTGTTCCGCGGCCATGGCGAGCGCGGCAGCGCGTATTTGTTTCTGCGATGGTGCGTCGATCAGTACGGAAGCGAGCTCCCACGGGCGCTGGTCTTGAGCGACAAGAAGGGGGTCGCGAATCTCGAGGCCGCGACGGGGGCGACGTTCGCCAGCCTGTTTCGCCGCTGGTCGCTCGCCGTGTTCCAGAGCGGGCGCGAGCCGGCGCGGGCCGGATCCGAGCTCGAGCCGTTCGCCGCGCTCAATCTGCGAGCGCCTCTCGATACGGTCGAGCTCATGGGCCCGCGGACGACGCGGATCGAGCCCGATCGAGAGCCCCACCGATGGACCGCGCGGGGCACAAGCACGCACTATGTGCTGATCGACGGCGCCAGGTTGGCGGCCGTCGAGGTGCAAGTCTCGGGCCCGCCCGAGGCCCAGTTGCAGGTAACGGCTCTGCCGCTGGGAGCGGGCGCGGGTCGGCTCGACCTGAAGCTCGAGCGGCTTCCCGACCGCAGCGGCAAGGCGCGTGTTCGCGCCCGCGTCAGGGAAACGCACGGGGTTCCGGTTCGGATCTCGGCCATGAGCTGGGAACCGGTCGATCGCGGACCCGATCACAAGAGCCCCACTCGCGGCGCGGGCCAGATCGACATGCAGGGCGCGGCGGACCTGTTCGGCGGATCACTCGTGCCCGCGCTGGGCGAGCGGGTCTCGAAACCGATCGAACTCGAGCGCGGCCAGCCCGTGACTCTGCGCGTGATCGGGACTGACGTAGGCGGACTTCGGATTGCCGCCTGGGCCGAGCTCGATCACGCGGGCAGCGCTCGCGTGGGGGACTCCGCGGACGACTCGAACGACGAATAGTCGAGGAGACCGCCGGCGGCCTTCGCTCACTCGCTCCCGCTCGCCGAATCGCCGGGTCTGGCCGGGGGAATCTGGATGCGCGGGCTCGCTCCAGCCGATAAAACCGGTAAGTGGAGTGTTTTCCTCCCGGTCGATGCATGCAGGAGGAGTGGCTCGTCCCACTGGTTGCGAACCGCGGGGGAGTGCGTTCATGCGAGGCCGATTCGGCCCGATCGTACTGGCCGGCATGGCGGCCGCCCTGGGTCTCGCGGTCGTTGTACGAGCCGACGATCGATACGCAGCGCCACTGCCCGCGGCCCTTCCCCAGCAGCCGGCGGCTCGAGAGCATGCGGGACAAGGCGCCCAGGGGACCGACAGAATCCCCGCCCCGAAACCCGTGCCGCTCACGCTCGCCATGGTCGAGGGCCTCGCGCTCAAGAACAACCCCACGATTCGCGCGGCCGAGGCCCTGGTGATTCAGCAGCAGGGGCTGCTCCGGCAGGCGACTCGCTATCCCAATCCCACGCTGGGCTGGGTGCAAACCACCCCGTCACAACTGACCCGAGGCGCGACCCAGGGCGCGTTCATCAGCCAGGATTTCGTCACCGCCGGCAAGCTCCGCGTGGCGGGAGCGGCGGAAAAGGCCGAGATCGAAATGCGCGACTGGCAGTTGAAAGCCCAGACCGCCCGCGTCGTCAATGATGTCCATATTCGTTATTATGAGGCCCTGGGCGCCCGGCACGCCGGGATCGCGGCCGCGGAGCTGGAGCGGCTGGCCGCGGCCGACTTGAAGGCGATCCAACAACTGGTCGAGGCCAAGCAAGCGTCCCGGCCCGACGTGCTTCAGGCCGAGATCCACCTGAGCGCGGTCCAATCGACCCTCGAGCAAGCGCGGCTGCGCCATGAGGCCGCCTGCCGGTTGCTTGCCAACGTCGTGGGCATTTCCCAGTTGCCGTCGACCACCCTCACGGGCAACCTCGAGGCCGACCCGCCCCGGCTCGACTGGCAGGAAAGCCTGGAGCGACTGCTCAAGGAGAGCCCCGTGCTTCGCGCCCAGGCCGCCCAGGTGCGCGAGGCCGCGATCGAGGTCCAGTTTCAAAAACGATTGGTGATCCCCAACGTCAGCACCCAGGTGGTGATTCAGCACGATTATGTGCGGGATTTCAATCAGGTGAGCACGCTGGTCTCGGCCCCGATCCCCTTTTTTAATCGCAATCGCGGCAACATCATCAACGCCGAGGGGTTCTTGATTCAACAAGAGCAAGAGTATAAACGTGTGCAATTGGCTTTGGCGGACCAGATGGCGGCCGCGTTTCAAGAATACCTGGGCGCGCGCAATCAGGTCGACCATTTGCGGAAGATCTTGCCGCGGACCCAGGAGAATCTCGCCTTGACGCGGCAAGCCTTCCGGAGCGGCCAGGCGGGCTATGACTTCATGCGGGTGCTCGACGCCGAGCAGACCTATTTCCAGACGAAAACCTCCTACATCGACTCGCTCACCGTCGTCCACCGGCTGTCGATCGAGATTTCGGGCCTGGAGCTGACCGGGGGCTTGAACCCGACGGAAGTTGGGACCGCGCTCCAGGGCGCGGCCGGGCAGCGGACGGGCGTTCGCAATGTCTTGCTACAACAGGCACAGCAGCAGAACGCCGGGGCGAATCGGCTGCTCCCAGGGGCGATCCAGAGCACGCTCGGGGGGTCGCCCTGATCGGTTATTTGGGGTCCAAGATGACGCCGTTGTAATCCTTGTGTTAGAAAGCCGTCATCTTCTCGCGGTAGGATGGACAGCCAGGGCTCCTCGTCTTCATGGCTCCGGACAGGGGTGAGAAGGGCATGTTCCGGCGGTGGATTTACGCTCTTCTGAAGTGGGTGCTTGCCGGGTGTGCGATCGGCGGCCTGATCTTCGCCGCCTACTGGGTGAGCGGCGAGATGCGCGCTGAGCGTCTCCTGGAAGGAGACGAAGACAAGATCCAATCGCCCCACCGGCTGAACCAGGGCGTGGTGGAACTGGGGGCCGACGCGGCGGAGCGTTATGGACTCAAGGACACGCCCGCACGCGCAGTCGCTTGGTCGCTTGAGCTGCCGATCTATGGCCAGGTCGTACCGAACTCCGCAGCCGCGGCCGGGGTCCGATCGCCCTTCGCCGGGACGTTGCGGTCCACGCCCCACGCCGCCTGGCCCGAGCCGGGACGGCTGCTGCGGGCCGGCGATCCCGTGGGCTGGATCGACCTTCGGCTCGCGCCCCAGGAACGGCTCAACCTGCGCGACAACCTCAACAGCGCCCGTCTCAGGAAAGAGGGGGCCGAGAAGATCGTCGCGCTTCAGCGCGAGCGAGTGAAGCGGATCCAGAAGGTCTCGGAGTCGCAAATCGTCCCCGGCCAGCAACTGGATGACGCGCGGGTCTTGCTCGCGGACGCCGAGACGCAACTGGCGATCGCGACGGCGGCCGTGGATTTGTGGAAGGAAGCACTTGCCGATATGGCCCGGCCGGGCGGTCCCGAGGCCACGACTTACAGCCGGCCGCTCGCGGCCCCCGCGGATGGCACGGTCGTCGAGCTGACGGCGCGGCCGGGGATGGAGGTCGAGGCTGGCGCGGTCGTGATGCAACTGGTCGATTTCCGTCGGCCGCTCGTGCGAATGGATCTCCCGCGGGCGACGCTCGGCGCGGGGCCGCCGGCTCGGTTGCGAGTCTTCCCCATCTCGGCCGAGCCGCCCGCCCCAGGCGGCGTGCTCGAGACCCAACCGCCCGCCTCGACGTCAGCGCCCCTCGAGGTCTTTCTGGTCGGCCCCTCGCCCCGGGTGGATGACGCGTCGCAGTTCGCCGGCTACTGGTATACCGCGGTGCTCGACCCGGCCCAGGCGGCTTCCGAATATCGCGGAGCAAGTCTCGGGGATGCCGACACACATGCCGGCTGGCGTCCCGGGCTGAGAGTCAAGGCGAACATGACGCCCCCCGAGGCGCGGCCCCAGCCGGCCGTCGCGGTCCCCGTGGGCGCTGTCCTGTTCCATCAGGGTCGGAGCTTGGTCTATGTGCGCGTGAGGCCAGGCGCATACGAACGGCGCGAGGTGAAGATCCTGGGCCGCCAGGGTGATTCCTGGGTTCTCACACCGCGCGAGAGCTCGGGCCTGGTGGGCCTGTCGGTTGACGAAGTCGTCGCCAGCGAGGGGGGGCAAGTACTGCTCTCGGAAGAGTTCCGCGGAGACATGGAGTCCGACTGAAGAATTGCTCAGGGGCGACGCGCGGCCCCGGCCACGGGGACCAGAGCGCCTCTTTGAACCCTTGCCTTGGGATCGTGAACCTCGCCATGCTTCAGGCCATCGTCCAGTGGTCCATCAAGAATCGGGTCGTCGTTGTCGTCCTGTCCGCGCTCCTGCTGGCGTTCGGCCTCCACGCCGCCGAGCACGCCAAGCTCGACGTCTTTCCCGAGTTCGTGCCGCCCCAGGTCGTCGTTCAAACCGAGGTGCCTGGGCTCTCGGCGAGCGAAGTCGAGCCCCTGGTCACGATGCCGATCGAGCAAGCGCTCAACGGTGTTCCCGGCCTCGACGTGCTTCGCTCGCAATCGATCCAGGGGCTCTCGGTCTGCACCCTGATCTTCGAGGACGGGGTCGACGTCTACCGGGCTCGCCAGCTCGTGGCCGAACGTCTGACGGAGACGGCCGGGCAGCTCCCCGACGGCGTCAAGCCTCCCAAGGTGGGCCCGCTGACGTCGTCGACCGGCCGGCTCCTGGTCGTTGGATTCACGTCGGAAAAGCTCTCGCCGCTCGCGCTGCGCGACTGGGCGCAGTGGACCCTACGGCCGCGACTGCTGGCCGTCCGGGGCGTGGCCCAGGTGACGCTCTTCGGAGGCGGCGTACGCGAGTTTCAGGTGCAAGTCGACCCCGAAAAGCTGATCGCTCACCACCTCACGTTCACCGACGTTCTGAACGCCGCCCGCCAGGCCACCGGCGTCCGAGGCGCGGGCTTTCAAGAGGACGCCAATCAGCGGTCGATCCTGCGCGTCGAAGCCCAGGTCCACTCCGCCGCCGAACTGGGTCAGGCCGTGGTGGCCATGTCCGAGGGAACGCCCGTGCGGCTCCGCGACGTGGCCGCCGTGGTGGATGCTGAGGAACCGAAGTTCGGCGACGCCGCCATCGACGGCCGGCCGGGCGTGACCGTCGACGTCTTCAAGCAGTTCGAAGGCGACACCCTGGAAACGACCCGCCGGCTCGAAGCCGAGCTGAATCGGTTGCGGCCAGGGCTCGATCAGCAGGGGATCGTCTACCACCCGGCCCTGTTCCGGCAAGCCGATTTCATCGAGCGGGCGCTAGGAAACGTCACCCAGGCCCTGCTTCTGGGGGCGGTGCTGGTGGCCGTGGTGCTCTTTGTCTTTCTGTTCAACGCCCGGACCGCGCTGATCTCGCTCCTGGCGATCCCGCTCTCGCTTCTGGGCGCGATCCTGATCCTGTGGACTTGCGGCGTCAGCCTGAACACGATGACCCTGGGCGGGCTGGCCATCGCCGTGGGCGAGGTGGTGGACGACGCGGTCATCGACGTCGAGAACATCTTCCGCCGGCTGCGCGAAAACGCCCGCCTGAGCCGTCCACGTTCCGCGGCTGCGATCGTGTTATCGGCCTCGCTCGAGGTCCGCGGCGCGGTCGTTTACGCCACATTTATCGTTGTGTTGGTGTTCATGCCGGTATTTTTTCTGAGCGGCCTGCAGGGGCGGTTGTTTTC
This sequence comes from Planctomycetales bacterium, assembly GCA_027459775.1. Lineage (GTDB taxonomy): Bacteria > Planctomycetota > Planctomycetia > Isosphaerales > Isosphaeraceae > JAKBAP01. The sequence goes on from DAIDHE010000467.1 coordinate 49,532, forward strand.
GCCGCTCGGTTACGCCTATGTCGCGGCCGTGCTGGTTTCACTGGCCGTGGCCTTGACCGTCACGCCGGCCCTGTCGCTGCTCTTGCTCCCAGGCGCGGGCGGCGCACAAGAGCCCCCGCTCGTCCGCTGGATCCAGGGGGGCTATGAGCGGCTTCTGCGTCGGCTCGATCGCGAGCTCATGCTCGTCGCGACCTGCCTGGCGACCCTGGTCGCCGCCGCCGGGTGGGCGATGTACCATTTCGGCGGCGAGTCTCTCCCCGAGATGCGGGAAAGCCATTTCGTCCTGCACATGCAGGGCATACCGGGCACTTCGCTGCCGCAGTCGATCGCGGCCGGCAACGCGGTTTCCCGATCCCTCATGAAGATCCCCGCCGTGGTTCACGTCTCCCAGCAGGCGGGCCGGACCGAGCTCGGCGAGGACGCCTGGGGCGTTGAGTATAGCGAGCTCGAGGTCAGCCTGAAGGATCTGGGCGCGGAGGATTTCGAGGCCGCCGAGGAAGCCCTGAAGGCCGCTCTTCGAGATCATTTTCCGGGCTTCTCGTTCGAGATCTTCTCGTTTCTGTCGGAGCGCATCCAGGAGACGATCTCCGGCGTCATCGCCCCGATCGCGGTCAAGATCCGCGGAGATGATCTTGGAGAGATCGACCGCGCCGCCCTCGCGATCGCCCGCGCGATCGGCGCCATCCGTGGCAGTGACAACATCCGTCCAGAGCCGCAGACCGGCCAGCCCGAGCTGGTGATCCGTCCGCGCCCGGACGACGCGGCCCACTACAACCTACGAGCCGCGGACATCCTCGACGCCGTCCACGCCGCCTACCAGGGGGCCGAGGTCGCCCAGGCTTACGACCGCAACCGGATCATCAATCTGGTGGTGATTCTCGAGCCCAGGATCCGGAACGATCCCAGCGCAATCGGGGATCTCTGGATCTCCGCGCCGGGCGCTGGTTCGGCCGCCGCGAGCGCGCTCGGGCCAACCTCGGATCGGATCCAGCTCAAGCAGGTCGCCGACGTGTTCCTCTCGGACGGCCGCTTTCTGGTGCGGCACGAGGGAGGGGTTCGGCAACAGCTCGTGACTTGTGAGGTCCGCGGGCGCGACATCGAATCGTTCGCGGCCGAGGCCGAGCGGCGGCTGGGCACCCTGAGCCTGCCCGCGGGCGTGACCTGCACCGTCACCGGCGCACACGAGGTCAAGCGGGCCGCCCAGCGAGAGCTGCTGAGCCTGGGGCTTGCCGCCGGCGCGGGCGTTTTGCTGATGCTGGGGATGGCGTTCGGGACGCTCAGGCGGCTACTGCTCATCCTGGTGAACCTGCCGTTCGCGCTGGTCGGCGGCGTGGCGGCGGTCTCGATGATGGGGGGCGTGCTGGACGTCGGCTCGATGATCGGCTTCGTGACCCTTTTTGGCATCACGACCCGGAACGGCATCATGATGGTGTCGCACTGGCAGCATCTGGGCGAGGCCGAGGGCGTGCCCTGGGGCCCGGAGCTCATCTTCCGCGGCGCACGCGAGCGGCTGGCGCCGGTGCTCATGACCGCGATCGTGACCGCGCTGGGGCTTCTTCCGATCGCCCTGAGCTGGGGCGAGCCAGGCGCCGAGATCGAAGGGCCGATGGCCCTCGTGATCCTGGGCGGACTCGTGACCTCGACTGGGCTGAACCTGCTGGCGCTGCCGGTGTTGTATCGCCGCTTCGGGATGCGCGACACCTCTCCCTGAGCTCCCGGCAAGCGGCCGCGCTCCGTCGCGGCGTGGGTTTGGGGTATCGTCGGGTGATCGTGTTCGTTGCTTTCGAAGAGTTTCCAACCGAGGTTCCCCGCGCGATGAAGTCGCACACCGAGTATCTGACCATGAATGTCCCCGCCCGGATGGATTTCGTGAACATCACGCCCAGGCTCGAGCAGATCGTGGCCCAGAGCGGGGTTCGCGAGGGGCTGTTGCTCTGCAACGCGATGCACATCACGGCGTCGATCTTCATCAACGACGACGAGCCGGGCCTGCACGAGGATTACAAGGCGTGGCTCGAAGCGCTCGCGCCCTTCGATCCCTCGCCCGCTCGTTACAAGCACAACCGCACCGGCGAGGACAACGCCGACGCCCACCACAAACGGCAGATCATGGGTCGCGAGGTGATGATCGCGATCACCAAGGGGAAGCTCGACTTCGGGCCGTGGGAGCAGGTGTTTTACGGCGAATTCGACGGCAAGCGGCCCAAGCGCGTGCTGGTGAAGATCATCGGGGAGTGACCGGCCCGCGATCGCGATTGCGTCATCTCGGCTGATCCACCCAGATGGACCGGAGCTCGATCACACGGAGCGAGCGGACCCGCGCGGCGCCGCGAGCGGCGGCAATCTCGATGCGGTCGTTGCTCGGGAGGAAGCACGCCGAAAGCGAGACCTCGCCGTCGTTGGCAAACGCCTCGATCGACGTCCGGTCCACCAGGATCTCGACCGTTCTCACACGATCCCGCACCGGAGCGGGCCGGCTCTCGCAGGCCGCCGTCCGGTCGGTGAGGCTCACACGCGCGCCCCGAATGCGAAATTCCACCGTGGACCCCTCGGGGATCTCGACTTCGGCCAGCATTCGGAACAGATCCCCGGCCGGGGCCAGGGCCCGCGTCTCGCCCGCGGCGAGTCTCAGGTCGTCAAAGCGGTGCTCCTTGCCCTGAAGGCGCTCGATCTCTCGGGCGGGCCGGCGGAAGAGCCGTGGCGCGCCTTCCACCACGCGGAGGGTCAGGTCGCAGGGGAAGGTCATCTGCTGGTTAAAGGGCATGCCCGGGTACTTTCCACCTCGCATCCAGGCAATCTGGACCCTCCGCCCCGCCTGGCCTTCGATCTTGCCCCACGACTGGGTGGCATAGAAATTGGGGCCGAGGTCGCAGGGCCGTTGAGGCGTCTCAGCGGTGAATCTCATCCCGTCAAACTCCCCCACCGAATAGTTGCCGTTGCCTCGCACCAGCACCCATTTCTGGCGGGCGAGGTCGCCGTCCACGGGAAGCCGGAACATGTCCGGGCACTCAAAGCAATCGGGGATCGAGTCCTTGAGCTCGGTCCAATCGAGCAGGTTGTTCGACGCGAACAGGAAATACGACCCTGCCCCGTAGAGGACCATGAGCCAGCGCCGGCTCGGCTCGTGCCAGAAGACCATCGGGTCGCGCTCGGGGTGGACCAGCACGGGGTTCTTCGCGTATTTGGTCCACGTCCGCCCCTTATCGAGACTGTAGGAGAGGCACTGGCTGCGATTGTCGTTGCCGGCCCAGAAAGCGACGAGCGGCGGCGTCCTGCCGTCAGGTGAGAGCCCCGACGTATTGTGCCTGTCCAGGACCGACCCGCCCGACTGGACGCCGCCGCCGAACCGCTTGTCTTCCCAGAACGCGGGCTGGAGCTCGGTCCAGTGAATCAGATCCTTGCTCACCGCGTGGATCCAGCATTTATTCCAGCGCTGGGCGAACAGGTGGTACTCGCCGTCCAGATGGATGAGCCCGTTGGGATCGTTGAGCCAGCCCTCCTCGCGCATGCCAGGCTCGAGTTTGCGGTAGGTCCACTGGCGGGCGGTGAAGTGGAATTGAGGGCGCAGGGACTCGCGGTAGAGGTCGGGCCGGGGGGGCGGAATCGCGTCGAATTGGTAGCGTTTCCGCAGTTCGGCCACCCGGCCAGCGCCCCCGGCGAGGCGCTCGACGTCGACATCCGGCAGGGCTCGGTCCCAGACGGCGACATGGTCGATCAGACCGGACCATCCCGTCTTGACGCCGCCGCCGTCGGGCTCGGCTCCGATCAGGAAGGGCTGGGTGTTCCCGCGCCGCAGAGGGCCGGACGGGAAGGCCTCGTCCATGAGAACCCCATCGACGAACATTTGCAGGGTCTTGCCATCGTATCGGCAGACGACGTCATGCCACGCGCTCGCGCCGATCCTGGCCAGGGGCGCGGAGACGGGCGTCATGCCGGCCGTGCCCTGCGTGCCCAGCTCGAAGCTCAGCTCGGCGTCGCTGGCGTAGAGATTGTAGATCAGGCGGTCGTGGCCACCGTGCTTGCTGACCAGCGGGGCGTTCCAGGCCCCGGTCGGGCTGCGCAGGCGGACGCTGAGGGTGAAGGCCGCCCCCGAGATGTTCAGTTTTCCCCCCTTCCCTTGCCCGGCGTCCAGATAGCCGCCGTCGAGCCGCGCCACTCGACCGTCGTTTCCGCCCGCCAGGGATTCGCGGAGATCCCGCCCCTCCAGTTGCACGCCGGCCACGGACTTCCCCACGACCCGGAGCTCGTTCCCACCGGAGGCGTTCTCAAGGTTCGCCATGTGCCAGGCCGCCACGGCGGATCGAAAGACGTCATCCGTCGCTCCCGGCTTGGACTGAGGAGCCGCGACGGCGAGAAGGACCAGGGCGGTGCAGTGGGTGATCGAGGGCATGGGTCGGTACTCGATGATGGGATCTTTCGGGCGCGGGACGTCGCCGGCACTACCCGCCGGCCGGGAAGGAGAGGTCGGCGCGGGCGCGGCAGTCGTCTTCGAGAATGGTCAGGGCGTTCCGGCGGTCGTTGCTGTCCGCCCGGCGGCGCGCCTCGGACGCCGTCGCGGCGAGGCCGCACTCCAGGTGCCGGGCGGCGACGCGGCTCAGGGCCACCTCGAGCTCGCAATCGAGGAAGACCGTGAAGTCGAACAGGCCGGCCATCCGCCAGTCACTTAGCAGCAGATAGAGCCCTTCCACGATCACGAGAGGCGCACCGGGTGGTACGACCACCGCGCCGGGCCTGGGATCCTTGGCGGCGTGGTCGAAGGCCGGGAAGACGCCCTGGCCGGCCGCACGAAGGCGGGTCAGGTCGGCCCGTAGTGCCTCTGGGTCGAACGTGTCCGGCGCGCCCCGTCGGGCGAGTCCGTCGGCGGAGAGGGCTGCGCGAGGTAGGTGGTAGCCGTCCATCGGGATCACCACGGCCCCCGCCACGTGAGACGCCACATCCTCGGCGATCGTACTCTTGCCCGCGCCCGGAATGCCCGCGATCGCCACCAACCACGGGGCCGGCCTCCGTTCGCGGAATGCGCCCAAGATCGCGGCAGTTTCCGGCCTGGTCACGCTCGCCATCTTCGCACTCTCCGAGCCGCCCCCAAGATAAGCCATCACGATCATGCCAGAACCCGGCGACTCCGTCACGCGAGCCGGGACTCGATGTCTTCCAGAGTCCCGCCCTTGGTCTCGGGCATGATCTTCCACGCGAAGACGAGCTGGAGAATCATCATCGCCGCGAAGAACCCGAAAGGCCACGCACCCGACCGCGCGGCGACGATGGGGAAAGTCCAGCTCACCAGAGCGGCCATGAACCAATGAGTGAAACTGCCCAGAGCCTGCCCCTTGGCCCGGACGGCGTTCGGGAAAACCTCAGAGATGAACACCCAGATGACCGCGCCCTGACTGAAGGCGTGAGAGGCCTGGAATACCAACAGGCCGGCGAGGACGACCAGGCCGCCTGCCCGGTCAAACTCGCCGCCGTAATGGTGGAAGGCCCAGGTGACAGCGCCCAGGCTCGCGATGTAGCCGAACGACCCCCAGATGATCAGCTTGCGCCGGCCGACAAAATCGATGAGGGCCATGCCGGCCAGCGTGAAGACGAGATTGGTGCCGCCCACCGCGATGCTCTGCGAGAGCGCGGCCCCCGCCCCCACGCCGGTCATCTCAAAGATCCTCGGCGCATAATACATGAGCGCGTTGATGCCCGAGAGCTGGTTGAACATCGCGATCGACCAGGCCAGGAAGATCGACCAGGCATACCGCCGGCGAAAGAGATGGTCCTCCGCGTGAATTCCCGTGAGGGAGGCCTCGATCTCGCGGAGCTCCCGCGCCACGTCGTCGTGCCCCAGCCGAGCCAGGACCGCGCCGGCCTCGCTCACGCGGCCCGCCTTCACCAGCCACCGCGGGCTCTCGACGATCCCCGTGATCAGGGCGAGGAACGCCGCCGAGGGCGCTGCCACGACGCCGAGCATCCAGCGCCAGGCCACCGCGGAGGGAAAATAGAGGCTGATCAGATAGTTCGAG
>DAIDHE010000477.1 GCA_027459775.1 Planctomycetales bacterium
AAGAGATACGGAGGCAACTTGGACAACCGGTCTGCTGTCGAAACCACTGCGCCACTTACTCCTTTGCACCGCCCGGCGTTGCCTGGACGTTCACGCAAAACACACGGAGGCGAGTGTACCCCACTATGCGTCTCGCCCTCATGCGAGTAACGACCGCCGCTGGCCAACGCGAGCAACGGTAACCACACTGTACGCAGAATGCTTGCGATACACCGCATGCACTGCCTGCCCGTAGCGTGTTGTCGGTCGATCCTCCAGTCACTGGTCCCCGGTTGAGCCTTGTGTTGCGCCAACGTCAGTAGTCGGACGCTTGACGGCAGCGCCATCCGCCGCCTCCGGACCGTCGTCGCCCGATGAGTTGGCAGCACGCCGCGCAACGGGAAATCGAAGCCGCCTGAGCAAGGCCGACAGAAGGGACCACGCCAGCGCCAGGATAATCGCGGCGACTGATACAAGCGTGACCAGAAGCCCAGCATGAAAGCTTGGCGGATCGAAACGAAAGGTGACGGTGTGACTCCCACTGGGTACGGTCACGGCGCTCATCGCGCCGTTTGCCGAGAGAATTGGCGTTTGCTTGCCGTCGACCGTGGCCTGCCAACCGGGAAACGGCAGGAGGCTTACCACCAGCATTCCTGTCGCGTCTGATGCGGTCTGAATGGACAGATTGCCATTCGGCGCTTCCGTCGATTGGACGGTAGCGCTGGCTCCGCCAGCCATAGGCTGCAACTGGGTTCCCTCCGGAAAGACGGCGATCTTCCGAATGTCGGTATCTCCGACGGTTTTGAAGATTGCTCCCGCTGGCGCCGTCACCGCCTGATAGACCATCCAGGCCCGTGGATAGAGAAGGTCTGGATTCAGCAGGTAGAGATGTACGTCTCCTTGCGAGCCAAGGAGCTTCAGCGGCGCATTTGGCGGAAAGGTGCGCTTGGTAAACAGATAGCGGACATTCAATAGAGCAAAGCGCTGCAACTCGGTAATGTCGTGGCGTTGCTCGGCAAGGTTGATGTCATTGAATAGGGAGAACTCCAACGGCGTGCTGCCGACGACATCCTCCAGGTGGTATATCAGGCCCTCGTTGCCATCGGCCGGCAAAAGCCCTTCGCTGCTCACCCGAAACGGCGTCTGGCTGTCATCCTGAACCAGCTTTATGATTGGCCAGTCCGGGTAGGGACTTCCAGCAGCCTGCACTGTCCCCAGACCGGGATGCGCGCCGAACAGGTCAACAGCGATCAGGAGCCCGATTAACCACGGCGCTATATCTTCAGCGCGACGAATGCGGGCGCTTACGAGCGCCACGGTCAACAAAGCTGCCACGGACAGCCCTAACCACGCCAGGCCGTTGGCGTCGGAAAGCAGGGCCCTCCTGGCGTCCGCGTTTGTCGTTGCGTCGGCCAGAGCAAGGAGAAGCAGCGTGCTCAGGCCAACAATAGCTGTTGCGGAGGCGCCGCGCCAGGTGATGCGATAATACTGTCTCTTCGTCATTTGACTGCCAATTCTGGCGAGCGAAATGACCCCGGGGCCAACAAGCAAGGCAAGTCCAAAAGTTACCAGAATCGTCGCGCGTTCCTGGTCTCGAATCAGATTGAGGCCAGGGACAGCCAGGTACAACCAGGAATAGAGCGCAGCGTTTCCACCTAGCGCCAAGATAAAACCACCCACGGCTAAAGCGGCAGCCGAGGATGGAAAGAGGGTGTCTGTTGCCTCGGGTCGTTCCCGGAAACCCAGGGTAGGAGTCTTGCCATGGAGGCCGGCGCCAATCAACGCGAGTCGGACCAACCGTCCTACCCCGATGGAGTTCCGAACCCGTATGAATTCGGCTTCATCCCGATCGGGGTGGCCGGCGCCCGTTCGATGGATCATGGCGAGGAGTCGATCAGGGCGGTCTGCGAGTGCCTCGACCGCCCGGTCCGATTCATCGACGCGAAAGGCTACGAGCGGGGAATCACCGCTGGGGCCGTCCACCCAGAGAAGGGCTGGATCGCCTGGGTCGAGTATCGGTGCAAGACGCGCTGGGACGGCTGGGTTAACATCGAATTCCGGCTGAAGGCGAGGGTCGACGACCGTGATGCGATCAACTGGATCGTGGAGACGTACAACCCCTTTTTTGGCTGCCGGGTCGGGTATCTGGCGTGGCACCACGGACGGGTCGTGGTCATCTACCGCGAGAAACACCGCACCTACGCCTGCTCACTCTCGGCCACCCGGGAGAAAAGGGTGTTGGTCGAAATGACCGACGAGTGGGCGGTCGTTGGTGACCAGATCACCTTCCGGAGCCGGGAGCCCGGTTTTGTCGAAAGCCTCTCCCTCCCCGAATTACGGCGTCGAGCCAGGATCTCCTCGACCGAAGCGCGGGCGGCCGGCGTGCTGCCGCCAGACTACGACGACGCCAACGAAGCCAACCTGCAGGTCCAGTCGACGGTGAAGAAAAAGGAGAAGCCGAGGTTCTGGCCCTTCTGATCGCGAGGGACTCGCGATGCTGGCGCGCCGGACGTCGCTACTCCCAGAAAAGAGGGCTCGGACACGCGCCTGTCTCTCCTTTTCGCCGTGCCTGTCCCTCCTTTTCGCCACTCGCCATGCCCCGCTAGAAGTTCTGGGCGCCAACCGAAAACCCCGCTGCATTGCACGGCATTGAACTGGACGGGGAGCAGTACGATCCAACGATCCCGGTTGGAATGAATCGTGTGCTCGGGTTCGCTGGAGCGGATTGAAACCCGCGGGCGAGATGCGGACCCCGTTCGGCGCGGCGTACGGCGCGGCTCGTTCTCAGGGCAACGGAGTGATCTCTACCGCGCCACCCGGAATCACCGCGATCCGCGCCTCATGTCCAGCCAGCAGCCGCATGCCCACGAGAGCCTCGTTGCCAATGATCGAGACCAACACCGGCCGCCAAGCGTCGTCCCACTCCACCTCGGCGGCGTAAATTTCGAACTGTCGGACGGATCCGTCGGCCAGTACCGCCCCGCCACCCGACTGACGGGCCAAGCCGAGAGCGGCCGCGATCGCGGCTGGCAGCGTTAGGGAGGCGGTGAAGCCCGAGTCGATCACCATATCCACCTCCAGCTCCGACCCGCCAGGCCCTCGCACGCGGTGCCGGACGACCGCCTCGAGGCGCGGGTTCACGACACCCCTGAGCATCGGCCCCGCCTCATCCGGTACGCCGCCGGTTGCCCGACACGACAGAGCCAAGGCTCGGCCGCCGGGTTGCGGGCGCGCAGACGCGAGACGGCTGCGTAGTCGTCCTCATCGAGCTCGAAATCACCTGTCTGGACGTCGAGTGCGACAAATCTGCCGTCGTCCTCCGGCCGGAGCGCCGGCCGCACGGCGCGCTCGAAGACTTAGGCGCCCAAGCGAGCGAGTTCCTCCAGCGAGCGGCGCGGTTCGGAGGCGGTCATGGCGCGTCTCCAGGAGGCGATTCAGCTGCACTCAGCAAACCGTCGGGGAGGGACAAATACCGCGGAATCCGCGAGAATGATCGCCATGGCGAGCCGAATGACTCCTGGGATAGACGAGTGACGAACAACGACTTTAATCATCCTCCGAGCAACCTCGGGGCCCTGTCGCCCGCGGATGCGGCTGCGCCGAATTCGATTGGCCCGCGTAAGGAAGTCTGTCGCAAGCCTTCGCCTCCCTTTCGCTCGGGATGGTCGTTGCCCGCGTCGAACGGTTCGGGGGGCTCGTCCGGACTTCGATCCGCAATCAAAGCGTACTTGGCGGGGTCGAGGTCGCGCCCGCTGCCGCGGCTTTGCCGGGGAATTGGCCGGTCCTCCTTTCAGAATCCCCGAATCGAATCAGATTCCTACACCGGAGGGCCTTCCACGACCGGCGCGGTCGGCCGCCGGTCGACGACCAGGCGAAAGACGTCCGGCCGGGCGTAGTGGCCGGCCACGTCGAAATCGAGCTGGGCGCGGGGGATCTGGTCGAGGTCGAGCTCCGCGGTCACCACTCCGGCCGAGCCCCAGAGCGGCCCGGCCAGGATCTGTCCCAGCGGGTCGATCACGCAGCTTCCGCCCCGGCACATCACCGTGGCGGGATCGTCGCCCTGAGCGGCCGGATAATCGCCGGGATAGTCCGCGCGGAGGGCGAACTGGTTGCACGACAGCACGAAACAGCGGCCCTCGAGCGCGATGTGCCGCACGGTGGCGAGCCAGGTCTCGCGGTCGTCGGCCGTGGGGGCGCAGTAGATCTGCACCCGCTGGGCGTAAAGCGACATACGCAAGAGCGGCATATAATTCTCCCAGCAAATGACGGCGGCGAGGCGGCCGATCGGGGTCTCGATGACGTTCAAGGTCGAGCCGTCGCCTTGGCCCCAGACGACCCGCTCGGCGGCGGTGGGCATGAGCTTTCTGCGCTTGCCGATCAAGTCGCCGCCGGGCGAAAAGAAAAGGACCGAGCAGTAGAGCGTTCCTCCTTCACGCTCGATCACTCCGATCACAAGGTGTGCCTGGGCTTTTCGCGCCATCGCCGCGAGCCGCGTCATGGCGGGGCCGGGGACGTCGACCGAGCTGGCCCAGTAGCGGCGATAGAGCTCGCGGCCCTCCGGGGTGCGCGAGCCCACGCGCGCTCCGAAGTCGAGCCCGCGGGGATAACCCGAGACGAACGCCTCGGGAAAGAGGATCAGCTCGGGATGCCCTAGGGCGGCCTGTTCGACCAGGGCGGCGGTCTTTTCGAGGGTGGCCTCGAGGTCGAAGACGACCGGGGCTGCCTGCACCACCGCGACCTTCACCAGGGGCATGGCGACCTCACTCAGAGCGTGCTCGGTCTTGCGCGGACCCCGCGTTTTCGGGGACGAGGAAACATTCGCCGATGCGTTTCTCATCGTGGACGATCTCGGGCGCCCGGGTTCGCGGCAGCACCACCACGGAGAAGATTTCTTGGACCGGATCCTCGAAGCCGATCGTCCCGACGATCTGGCCGGTGCGCAGGTCGACCGCCTGGATTCCGCAGAAGCGTTCGGTGAGCCTCGACAACAGCGGGATTTCGCTGAAGACGGCCGATTGGCGGATCTGGGAGAGTCCGATGAAGGCGTAGGGGCCGTCGAAGTCGAGCCCGCGGGTGTAGCCGGGCAGGGCGGCCGCGTGCTCGAACTGGCCGGAATCCAGGTCGACGGTGGCGAGTGCCCCCCGGCCCGAGTCGAGCACCCAGAGGCGGTCGTTTCGCCAGCGCGGGGAGTGGGGCATCGACAGGCCGCGTGCCACCGGTTCGCCGCTGTCGACGTCGAGGATCACGCCCCCGCCCGCGCGGTGCTCGCGCCAGCCGGCGGGCTGATCACTGATGCCGTGGGCCGTCACGTAGCGCGGTCGGCCGTCGCGGAGCGCCAGCCCGTTCAGGTGGCAATGATCGAGGGGGGCAAGGGCGGTCACGAAGGGCGGCCGCCAGCGGGGGACGAAGTTGAAGCCCTTCTGGAGCGTGCACAAGCACGAAAAGCGGGCGCTCACGATCCAGAGCTCGGGGCCGGCCCATGCGAGCTCATGGATCAAGATATTCCCTGTCGTTTGCGCCCAGAACGGCAGGAACGAGCAGTCGGCCCCGCGCTTGGCGGGTTGGCCCATGCTTCGGGCGACATCGTGATAGACGTGCACCTGGGTGGCCACGCCGACGGCCAACCGCCCCTGGTCGACGGCGAGCCCCATCGGCCAGCGGAACCGGGCGTACTGGGCCTTGATTTCGTCGCCCTCGGCTCGCAGGCAGGTGACCAGCCCCGCCTGATAGGTCGAGACCAGGAGCGACGACCCGAGCGCCCGCAAGAGCCGGGGAAACTCCGGCGTCCAGGTGATCCGGGGATCGGGCCGAGCATCGGCGGGTGGCGTGGCGGGGTATTGCACGGTCATGACAGAGACCGACCTCCAGGCCCAGTGGGTTCTTTTTCGAGCGAAGGACGACCTGGCGTCTCGTCACCGCCCTTCGCGGATTTCCTCGTCGTCGTCCTGGCCGATTTTAGCACGGACGGCCTCGATCCGCGCCGCGACGGCCTTGCGCCGGGCGGGGTCGCGCTTCATGTGCCGCGCGTGGACGCCCTGGAGCTCGCGCATCAGGCCCGACGAAATGAGCGGGACCGAGGGCGGCGGCTCGTCCAGCACCGTGATCGACGTGATCGGGTGGATCTCCCAGCACGTCGCCCGCCAGTTCCCCGGATTGCCGGGGTTGGTGTTCTCGGCCGCGTCCACGTGCTCGAAATCAAAGAGCAGCCAGCCGGTGATTTCGACCCACTTGCCCTTGATCCCCTCCGGGCCTTGCGACGACAACGTCATCGTCGACCAGTCGACGCCTTGATTGAGCTCCTTGAGCCGAAACCGCGGGGTCACCTCGACGATCACCCGCTGGTTGGGCGGGGCGTCGGTCGCCAGCGCGAGCTCGACGTGGGCGTCGCGATCGACGGGGTCGGTCGCCTCGCAATTACACGTCTCCTTGCCCCCCAAGTGCACGTCGATCACAAAACCCACCACCCGCGCGGCCCGGGTTCCGTCGAACCGCCCCTCGTCGTCGCCCGGCGACAGCATCGCCGCCAGGGTCACGCTGGTGTCGACGTCGCCCGCCTGGGGGCTCGTGAACCGATTCTTGTCGCGATTGAGCGCCTTCACGGCGTCGCCCTTGGCCGAGCCCGCGAGCGGACAGGGCGTGCCGTCCGAAAGCGTGTACACGTCTTGCGCGGCCGCGCCCGCCACCAGCACGGCCGCCGTCACCACCAGGGTCAGAATCTTCATCGCGAAGCCCCCTCATCGCCCCGATCCTCGAGCCCACGCCCCACGTCCGCGCCCTGAATCTACAAAAAATCCGCCGCCGGCGCACCCGTCTTCTCCACGGCGAACCGCCAGCTTTTTTTTTCTCCTCCGTCCGCTCTTGACATGTCCGGCGTGTGTACTAAACTTTTGTTCATGGAACAAATTCAAGGCATGAAGGCTGTCGGGCATCTGGACGCCGATTGTTTTTACGTTTCGGCGGAGCGGGTGCGGGATTCGTTTTTGCTGGGCAAGCCGGTGGGTGTTTTGGGCAATCAGGGGGCGTGCGTGATTGCCAAGAGTTACGAGATGAAGGCGGCTGGGGTGTCGACGGGGATGCCGATCTGGGATGCGCTTGTGAAATGCCCCGAGGGGGTGTACATCAAGCGTGACTTTCGCTGGTACGAGGTTTTGAGCCGGCTGATGCTCGAGGTGGCGCGGGAGGTTTCGCCGCGGGTCGAGTATTACTCGATCGACGAGTTTTTTTTCACGGTTGCCGAGCCGCGTGGGGGTTCGTTTCAGGTTTTGGCGGAGTCGATCCGGGATCGGATCTGGGAGCGGGTGAGGGTTCCGGTGACGGTGGGGATCGCGCGGACGCGGACGTTGGCCAAGCTGATCTCGGACGCGGCCAAGCCGTTTGGGGCTCTGGCGGTGGTGGATCGGGGGGCCGAGGAGCGGCTGCTTTCGGGCCGGCCGGTGACGGAGATCACGGGGATCGCGGGCCGGCGGGCGGCGCGGCTCGAGCCCTGGGGGATCACGACGTGTCTTGATCTGGCGCGGGCTGATCGGCGGCTGGTGCGATCGCTGCTGACGGCGAGCGGGGAGGCGCTCTGGTGGGAGCTCAACGGCGACCCGGTGCGGGCGATCGAGCCGCGCAGGCCCGCGCACAAGGCGCTTTCGCGGGGGGGGAGCTTTGGCGAGTCGACGTCCGACCCGGCCGTGCTCCACGCCTGGCTGGTGCGCAATCTCGAGCGCCTGATCGAAGAGCTCGAGTATCACGGCGTGGCGGCGGGCCGGCTGACGGTGGCGATCCCCTACAAGAGCGGCCAGACCGGGGTCGGGCAAGTCCATCTGGCCGTTCCCAGCGATCGGTTCGACCTTTTGCTCGACGCCGCCCGGTCCGCGCTGCGCAAGGCCTGGATCCCGCGTGCGACGGCCACGCACATGCATGTGATCGCCGAGCAATTGACCCATCGGGTCGATTGCCCGGGCGACCTGTTCGAGCCCCCCGCGCGGGCGGCCCAGGCCCAGGCGGTCGCCCGGCTCAAGCGCGCGGTCAACGCGCGCCACGGCCGGTTCGCGCTTCGCAGCGCGGCCACGCAGGCGCTTGGCCCCATCTATCGCGACGCCGCCAACGCCTACGACATCTGCGACGTCCGCGGTAAATCGTGTTTTTGAACCCCCAGCGGGCGGCCCGGCCCGCGGCTCCGTCAGGAACGGTCCCAAAACCCATGTGCCTCGGAATCGCGCTGGCCGCGAGCGAGATCCCCAACGACCTGATCGACCGCCACGCCCTCCGCCGCCGCATCCACGAACGCGGCGGCGAGCCCGAATTCCGCTTCCTCTACCGCGACCGCCATCCCCGCCTTCCCGTCTGGCGCGACGGCCGCCTGCAAATCGTGCGCTGGGGCAACGGCCAAAAAAAAAGCCGGTTCCTCCCCGATACCGGCTGGACCTGGCAGGCCACCATCGACCAGGGTTACTGGAAAAACCTGAACCCCGCCCCGGTCGACATCCCCGCCTCGCTCGGCCTCGAACGCGGCGTCTGGTACCGCATCCGCCAGGGCGTCCGCGGCCTGCTCGTCCCCGACGAACGCGGCGTCGCCGTCGTCTACATGATCTGCGAACCATCCAGCCATTATTATCAAATCATGACCAGATCCAACCGCATGCCGACCTTGATCGAAGAGCGCATCTGAGCCGCGGCCGGGCCGGCCTGGCGACATCAAAAACCGGCTCTTGACAATATCTTCATGCCTGGCGTGGGGGCTTGATCACGCCCGACCACGTGGCGGCCGCCGCCATCAGCAGGCAAAGCGCGGCCGACGCCCCCATCACCGGCGCGACCCCGATCCGCTGCGCGGTCATTCCGGTCCAGAGCGCGCCCAGGGGAACCGAGCTGGAATACATGATCATCCAGACGCCCATCACCCGGCCGCGGAGCACGTCGGGCACGGCGAGCTGAATGATCATCTGCGACGACGCATACAAGAGCACCGCTCCAAACCCGGCCCCCAGCAGGCACGCCGATGCGCCCGCCAGCCGGAACGAGTGCCAACCGCCGCCCGCCCACCAGGGCAGAAGCGCCGCCGCCGCCAGCGAGCATGCGAAGATCACGATGCCCAGGAGCGCGGTCGAATCCTTGCGCCTTCGGCCGGCGCGCGACGCGACCAGGATTGCCCCCACCGTCGCCCCGATCGCACCCGACGACATGAGCACGCTGTAACCGCCGACCCCGGTCCCGACGATCTTGGCCGCGAAGGCGGGGATCATGGCGTCGTAGCCCATCCCGACCACGCCAAAGCTGGCGACCACCAGGAAAAGCCAGCCCATCCGGCGGTCGCTTCGCAAGTGGCCGATTCCCGCCCAGATGTCGCGGGGGTCGAATGCGCGCTGGTGGAGCGGCCGGGCCTTGTTGTCGAGGTCGATCGCCATGATCGCCGCGATCGCCGCCAGAAAGCTCGCCCCATTCAGTGCGAAACAGCCCGCCGCCCCCACCGTCACCAGGAAGATCCCCGCCAGGGCGGGCCCGATCACTCGGGTCGCATTGAACATGCCCGAATTGAGTGCGATCGCGTTCGAGAGGGTCGCTGGGCCGACCAGGTCGTAGAAGAAAATCTGGCGGCTGGGGAGCTCGAAGGTCACGCAGACCCGTCCGACGGCGAGGATCAGGATCATCTGCCAGATCTGGGCTGCCCCCAGCCACACGAGAAGCGCGAGCAGGAACGCCAGCAGCATCTGGCCGCATTCCATGAGGATGATCATGCGTTTGGGGGCGATGCGGTCGGCCAGGACGCCGGCGATCAGACCGACGAAGACGCCGGGGACGAGTGAGGCGGTCTCGACGACGCCCAGCAGGGTTTCCGAGCCCGACAGCTCGAAGACCAGCCAGCGCACCGCGGCGGCCTGGAGCCAGGTTCCGATCAGGCTCACGCCCTGGCCGGTTAGATAGAGTCGGAACCCGCTATGGGCCAGCGAGGCAAAGGTCCGCGCGCGAAAACCCTCGAGCGCGGGCGACGTCGTGGCGGGATCGGCCATCAGCTTTCCCAGGGACGAGCAAAGCGATCGCAAGGCCGAGACGATCTCGCGCGATCGTGAGCAAGTTAATTATGCCCGCTTGCGTTGGCTTTCCCAAGTCGGGAGGGCCGCCACATCATCCGCAGGACGACGAACGCGGTCGTGAAGCCGTAAAAGGCTGGAGGAAACGCCCCCGCGGCCAGCCCGGGAAAGATCCGTGCGAACCCATCGAGCGCGAGGCCAGCCAGACTTCCCGCCAACCACGCGGTCACGCCCGCCGCGTTTGTCGTTCGGGGCGGCTCGTCCGAGTCGGCCCACCAGCCGAGGCTCGCCGCCAGCATCGCGCCGATCAGGGGCGCGACCAGCTCGCCCAGGAGCCCCGCCACATCGCCTAGCGAAAGCCATGGTCGGGGTACGACCATCAGAAACGCCGCCCCCGCGCCACCCCAGATCGCCAGCTTGCGCACTCGGGGCGAGCCGTCAGCCGCGATCCGTTCGGTGTATTCATGGCAGGCGAAATACGCCGGCGCGACCGCGGCCAGCCCCAGTGCGAGCAGCGTCACGGACGCGACCAAGGGGTTCAATTGGTGAAGAATCACAAAGCGGAACGACAATCCGGCCGGGGGTAGTCCGGGCGGGATGGAAAACTCTTGACGGGCGCTCGGGAGCACCGCGAAGAGCGCCACCATCGCAACCCAGATCGCCGGCAGTGCGATCCCGAAGAAAGCTCCCAGGTTCAAGTCGCGGCGGGATTTTGCACGCGCGCCCCAGCGCGGGGCGGTCATCGCCGCGACCGCGAGCAAGCCGTAGAGCATCCGGGCGAACGACCCATTGGCGGAATTCGTGACGGCGGCCGTTTCGACTTCGAAATTGGGCTTTCCTTGCAATGCGATCCAGCCCCCGACGGCGGTGATCACCACGAGCGCGGTCGGGGCGTAAACCCGCATGAGCGCGGCGATGACGCCGGCGAGACCCATGCTCTCCGCCGTCGCGGTGATGAAAACCCAGAAGGCCGCCGTCGTCAGAAAGACCGGCGACCGCACCAGGAGCGGCCCCAGGGCGACGGCCCCCAACTGCTGGTGAGCGATCAACCCGCACGCGACGAAGCCCAGCAGCGTGGTCTCGACCGCGAAGCCGATCGCCAGGGCGTAAATCGAAAGGTGCGCGAGTCCGAGCCCGATTCCGGTGAGCACCCGCGCGCCCCGCGCGCCAAACGTCCGTGCGGCCAGGGCCTGTTCCGACAGCCCAGTCTTGGATCCCCAGAACGCCAGCCCCAGGAAAAGCAGGCCCGCGCCGACGAAGGCCGCCAGAACGACGTCGAGAATCCCGTCGGTGAGCCGCGGTTGCACCGCGCCGGCCGAGAAGCTCCAGACTTCGTCAAAGAACGCCAGCCAGACAAAGAGCCCGAGATAGGCCGGCGCGATCGAAAAGAGCCAGCCCTTCCTCGCGGCGGGCGGATCCGATTCCTGGGCGGCTTCGCGTGTCGCGTGCATCAAGTCCAGACCGTAACAGGGGGAAAGCCGGCCTCCGTTGGCCGCGAGTTCTGTATTATCGCATAGTGTAGGCGGCCGCGCGAGAGGGCGCTCAGGGGGCTCTCAGGAACGAGCCGATTCCGTGGGCTCGGTGGTGTTCGACGAGACCTCCGCGGGGGCGCTCGATTGGAACTGAGTGACCATGAAACAGTCCCAGCCCCTTGACTCCGGCCGGTCGGCGGGTGTATCTTTTCCTCATTGATAATTCGGTGTGCATCTTATCCAGAGTGGCTGAGGGACGGGCCCGACGACGCCACAGCAACCGGTCCATTAATTGTGATGGACGCTGGTGCTAACTCCCGCCCTGCGTGATTCCGCGCCACTGGCCGGTTGATCGCTGATGGGGCAGATAAGATGGTCTCGAGCGATCGCTCCCAACAATCGCTCGTACCCAACTTGCCCATCCCCATCTCGGGCGGCATTGACCGCGACAAGCAAGCGAATCCCAGGGATTCGTCCCGCGGTCTCTCGAGTCGTTCTCCCGTCCAGATCGTTCGACCCTTGGTCGCTCAGCCCGATGAGATCGCACGCCTGCTGGCGATTTGGCTCATGAAGGGAGACGAACAGGTGGCGGCGGAACGTGTGGTTGGACTGGCGTGTCGGCTGTGCGGCAAGCGCTATCCCAAGGAAGCGCTCAATTTTTGCACCGACGATTTTGGCCCGCTCGAGGTCGTTTATGATTACGACGAGGTCGCCAAGACCTTCAGCCGCGAAACCGTGGCCGGTCGGGCGCGGTCGATGTGGCGCTATCTTGAACTTCTACCCCTGGATGGCGAGCCCACCGTCGGCCGGCACGTGGGTCGGACGCCGCTCGTCCGGGCCGACCGACTGGCGCGGGCGCTCGGGGTTTCCGAGCTTTATATCAAGAACGACGCGGTCAATCACCCGACCCTGTCGTTCAAGGACCGCGTCGTCGGGGCCGCGCTCTCGAAAGCGGTCGAATTCGGCTTTCAAACGGTCGGCTGTGCATCCACCGGCAACCTGGCCAACAGTGTGGCCGCCAACGCGGCGGCGGCCGGGCTCGAAGCCTATGTGCTCATCCCCGACGGGCTCGAACAGGGCAAGGTGTTGGGCGCGATGATCCACGGCGCACGGGTCGTGGCGGTCGAGGGGAATTATGACCAGGTCAACCGGCTCTGCTCGCAGATCGCGTTTCGGTTCGGCTGGGGGTTTGTGAACGTGAACCTGCGACCATTTTACGCGGAGGGGTCGAAGACGGTGGGCTTCGAGATCGCCGAGGATCTGGGCTGGCGCGCGCCCGACCATGTGGTGGTGCCGATGGCTGGCGGCAGCTTGATCGGCAAGATTCACAAGGCGTTCAAGGAGCTCGAGCTGTTGGGGATGCTCAATGGCCCGGTCCTCACCAAGATGCACGGCGCGCAGGCGACGGGGTGCAACCCGATCTCGGCGACGGTCAAGAACGGCGCCAGCAAGGTCAGGCCGGTCAAGAACCCCAGCACGATCGCCAAGAGCCTGGCGATTGGCGACCCGGCCGACGGCTATTTCGCGTCCAAGCTGATTCGCGAGACGGGGGGCTGGAGCGACGACGTCGACGACGAGTCGATCATCGACGCGATGAAGCTCCTGGCCGAGACCGAGGGGATCTGGACCGAGACGGCCGGCGGCGTGACCCTGGCCGTGACCCAGCGGCTCATCGAACAAGGACGGATCGACCGCGACGAATCGATCGTCGTGTGCATCACGGGCAATGGGCTCAAGACCCAGGAGCCGCTCCTCGAGCGCCTGGCCCGCCCCGTCGTGATCAAACCCAGCCTCGAGGAATTCGAGGCGCTGGTCGAGAAATTCACCCCCGCGCTCGCGACCGTGTGATCGGTCGCGCGCCCGGTTTCATTGAGCAAGTATCCTCGGAGACCTCTCTCATGCCGCTCGTCAGAATCCCGACCCCGCTGCGCCCGCATTCCGGGGGTCTCGACAAGGTCGAGGTCGCCGGGAGTACCGTTCAGGAGCTGTTCGATCAATTGGGGGCGGCGTATCCCGCGCTCCGCGAGCGGCTCTTCGACGGCGCGGAGCTCCGGCGGTTTGTCAATGTGTATGTGAACGATGAAGACATCCGGTATCTGGACGACCTCGCGACCCCGGTGGCCCCCACCGACGAGGTCAGCATCATCCCCGCCGTGGCGGGGGGCTGAGGCCGGGCTGCGGCTGCCGCCGATTCGAGCGATTCGCCCCATCGCCGGCTCGACCATTGCGCGCACGGGGCGGTACAATCGGATTTCTGAATCTGGAGGATGGATGGTTCCCGAGTCGCTTGAACGATACAGCCGGCAGATGCGTTTCCCGCCCCTGGGCGAGGCGGGCCAGCGCAAGCTGGTCCAGAGCAAGGTCGCCCTCTGCGGTTGCGGGGCGCTTGGCACCGTGCTGGCCAACCACCTGGCCCGCGCCGGCGTGGGCCGGCTGCGGATCATCGACCGCGATTTCATCGAAACCCACAACCTGCAGCGGCAGATCCTTTTTGACGAGGACGACGTCGCCCAGAATCTGCCCAAGGCCGAGGCCGCCGCCCGCAAGCTCCGCGCCATCAATTCGGAGATCGAGATCGAGGCCGTCGTCACCGACATCGATCATACCAACATCCTTGAATTAGTTGGCGACGCCGATTTGATCCTGGACGGCACCGACAATTTCGAGACCCGATACCTGATCAACGACGCGGCGGTCAAACTGGGCAAGCCGTGGATTTACGGTGGGGTGATCGGCTCGGAAGGGCAGACCATGACGATCATTCCGGGCAAGACGCCGTGTTTGCGCTGCCTGATCGAGACGGCGCCGCCGCCGGGGATGACGCCGACGTGCGAGACGGCGGGCGTGCTGGGTCCGGCGGTCGCAGTGATCGCGTCGTTCGAGGCGGTCGAGGCGGTGAAGGTTCTCGCTGGCGCGTGGGACGCCCTGAACGTCAACCTGATCATGGTTGACGTGTGGGATTGGACGTTTCGCCAGCTCAAGATCGCGGGGCTCCTGGGCAAGGTCGATTGCCCGTGTTGCAAGCAGCGGGTTTTTGAGTGGCTCGAGGGGGGCCAGGGCTCGCACACGACGACCCTGTGCGGGCGAAACGCGGTCCAGGTCGCGGTTCGCCGCGAGCAGGCGCTCGATTTCGCCGAGCTGGCCGGCCGGATCGAGGGCTTCGCGGCGGTTCGCCACAACGCCTTCATGCTCCGGTTCGCGGTCGAGGGGCACGAGTTCACCGTCTTCCCCGACGGCCGCGCGATCATCAAGGGAACAAACGACATCGTGAAGGCGCGAACATTATATTCTCAGTTCATTGGCAGCTAGGGGACGAGCCGTGAGCCGCGGCCCGACCTGATTGGAGCAGTGCTGTGATCTATCTCGACAACGCGGCGACCAGCTTTCCCAAGCCCGAATCGGTGTACCAGGCGCTCGACCGGTTCGCGCGGACGAGCCTGGCGAATCCCGGGCGGGCGGGGCACCGGATGGCGGTCGCCGCCGAACGCACGCTCGACGCCGGCCGCCACGCGCTCAATCAGTATTTTCATGGCGATGCGCCCGAGCGCTGGGCGTTCACCTTGAACGCCACCGACGCCCTCAACATGGCGATCAAGGGGATCGTGAACCCCGGCGACCACGTGGTGACCACCGACCTCGAGCACAACTCGATCAGCCGCCCCCTGAACGCACTCGAGCAACGAGGCGTGATCACGCTCACGCGGGTCGCCTCGCGCGATGGATACGTCGAGCCTGAGGCGATTCGGCAAGCGATCGGCCCGGCGACGAGGCTGGTGGCGATGACGCACGCCTCGAACGTGCTGGGGACGGTTCAGCCGATCGACGCGATCGGGACGCTGGCGCGGGCGGCGGGTGCGTTTTTCCTTGTCGACGCGGCCCAGTCGGCGGGGGTGGTGGCGATCGACTTGCGAACCGCGGCGATCGACATGCTGGCGTTTCCCGGTCATAAGGGGCTGTATGGGCCGACCGGCGTCGGGGCGCTTTACGTGGGTCCGCGCACCGATGGGCTGATCCGACCCTGGCGCGAGGGGGGGACGGGGGGCGATTCGTCGAGCCCCGGCCAGCCTCGGCATTTGCCTTATCTCCTGGAGGGGGGCACGCCCAACGTCCTGGGCGTGGCCGGTTTGGCGGCCGGGCTCGAGTGGGTGGCCAGGCACGAGCCCGACGCGCTGCGGCGGCACGAAGTCGAGTTGCTCCAGATCGTCGTCGACTGGGCGGCGGGCTCCGACGGCTGGACCATCGCCGGCCGCTGGGAACCCGCGACCCACGTGGGGGCGCTGTCGCTCGTCGCGCCCGAGGGGCTCGCGCCGCAGGACGTCGGGGCGATCCTCGACACCAGCTTCAATGTCGCCGTCCGCCCCGGATTGCACTGCGCGCCCTATATTCATAGAGCCATCGGCACGTTTCCCGACGGCACCGTTCGGCTCTCGCCGGGCGCGTTCTCGACCCCGGAGGACGTCATGGCGTTCACGACGGCCCTCGCGGAGATCACCGCCGGAGTCCTCTGACCTTGCTCATCCACAAATGCTCAAGCCAGCCTGATTCCGCCCGCCGGGCGACGGGTTCGCGATGGGAGAGCCACCCATGACCGTGACCCTTCTCGTCACGACGGCGCTGCTCGTCCTCAACCTGGCGATCCTGCCATTCTTCGTTTTTCTACTCGCGGTGGCGCTGGCCGCGCTCGTGGCTCGCAGCCCGCGCGCCCTGGCGTCCGATCCGCGGTCGCGGTTTCTGATCGTCATTCCCGCCCACAACGAGGAATCCGGCATCCAGGAGACGGTCAAGAGCTGCTTCGCGTCCGACTATCCGCGGAGCCTCTTCGACGTGATGGTGATCGCCGACAACTGCGACGACCAGACGGCCATGGCCGCCGCCGAGGCCGGCGCGGACGTGCTCGAGCGGTTCGACGACCAGAACAAGAGCAAGGGGTTCGCGATCGAGTATCTCATCGAGATGCTCTCTCCGTCGGGCCTGCTCGAGACGCGGCACGCGCTCGTGATCATCGACGCGGATACCACGATCGATCCGGGGCTCTTGCGGGCGTTTGACCGCGGGCTCAGGCGCGGGCTCGACTGGATCCAGTGCTACTACACCGTCCGCGACCCCGATCGATCGTGGCGGACCCGGCTGATGACGTATGCGTTCAGCCTTTTTAACGGCGTCGCGCCCTTGGGGCTATGCGCGCTGGGCTCGAGCGCGGGCTTTCGCGGCAACGGGATGTGTTTTTCGACCCGCGGCATGAGGCGCAGGCCGTGGAAATCGTACGGCCTGGTCGAGGACATGGAGTACTCGTGGAGCCTGCGAACGGCGGGCGAGCACATCGCGTTCGAGCGTGGGGCGACGGTCGCGGCGGCGATGCCCAGCGCCGGGGGCAAAGCGGCCTCCAGCCAGCGCGCCCGCTGGGAATTTGGCCGCGGCCAGATCCGCCGCCGGTTCGCGCCCCTGGTTTGGCGCTCGGCCCACATGACCCCGTGGGACAAGCTGCTGTCCCTGATCGAGCTCTTGATCCCCACGATGGCCGTCTGCGCGGGCCTGTATCTGATCACGGCCGCGGCGAACCTGGGCTGGGTCGCGATGGGCGAGTCGGGCGGTTGGGCCGCCTGGCTCCTGGTCGGGTCGACGGGCCTCATGACGGCGGCCCTCGCGCTCTATGCGATCAGCCCATTTCTGGCCCTGCGTCTGCCTTGGAAATACGCCGGCAGCCTCGCTTTTTTTCCCATGTACATGGTCTGGAAGCTCGTGGTCGGTCGCAAGGGGCCGCCGACCCGATGGGTTCGCACCGAGCGCGAGCCGGCGGGGCGAGCGGAGCCCAGCCCCGACCCCTCGGCCGTCTCGGGCGGCCGCTGACCGGCGACTCCTACAAATCTCGGCCGCGATTCGTTAGGATCATGGCGTTGTTTGTGAGGCGCGGCGCGAATCGGCCGCTGTTCGACGTCATTTACAGGAGAAACAACGTGGCCTTACGGGTCGGGATCAATGGATTCGGTCGGATCGGCCGGTTGGTGTTTCGGGCGCTCGCCGCCCGGCCGGCCGATTTCGAGGTCGTCGCCATCAACGACCTCTCGGAGCCGAAGCACCTGGCGCACTTGCTCAAATACGACAGCGTCCAGGGGCGGTACAAGGGAACGGTGACCGCCCGCGAGCGTGCCATCATCGTCGACGGCCGGGAAATCCCCATCACCACCGAGAAGGATCCGGCGGGTTTGCCCTGGAAGAAGCTGGGCTGCCAGGTCGCGCTCGAGTCGACCGGCCGCTTCACCGACCGCGCCGCCCTGCAAAAGCACATTGACGCGGGCGCCGAGCGCGTGATTCTGAGCGCCCCGGCCAAGGACGCTCTCGATGCGACGATCGTGCTTGGGGTCAACGACGGTATCCTCAACAAGAGCCACCGAATCGTCTCCAACGCGTCCTGCACCACCAACTGCCTGGCCCCGATGGCCAAGGTGCTGCACGAAGCCTTTGGCATCGAGCGTGGTCTCATGACCACGATCCACGCTTACACCAACGATCAGCGCGTGGCGGATCAGATTCACGACGACATGTATCGCGCCCGGGCGGCGGCCGTGAACATCATCCCCTCGAAGACCGGGGCGGCGAAGGCGGTCGGCGAGGTGATCCCTGAGCTCAAGGGCAAATTGACCGGCTTCTCGCTTCGCGTGCCGGTGCCCGACGGCTCGATCACCGACCTCACGGCCGTGCTCAAGACGGCGGCCTCGCGGGAACAGGTCAACGCCGCCATGAAGCACGCGGCGGAGGGTCCGCTCAAGGGGATCCTCGAATACAGCGACGAGCCCCTGGTGTCGAGCGACATTATCGGGAACCCGCATTCGTGTATCTTCGCCTCGGAACAGACCCTCGTGATCGACACGCTGATCAAAGTCGTCGGCTGGTACGACAACGAGTGGGGTTATTCCTGCCGGACGGTGGAGCTGATCGCCAGACTGGGCGCGCTTTGACATTCTTCCCGAGCCCCCGGATCACGCCTGCGTTCGAGCGGGATCGGTTCGGGGGTTTTTCTTTTTGACGAGGATCTTCGTTTCATGCCCAAGCTAACCGTGCGCGACATCGAGGTCTCGGGGCGGAAGGTGCTGGTGCGGGTCGATTTCAACGTTCCGCAGACCGAGACGGGCGAGGTTTCCGACGACCGCCGCATCCGTGGAGCGATTCCCACGCTCAAGAACATCCTGGATCGGGGCGGCTCGCTGATCCTGGTGAGCCATCTGGGCCGGCCGACCGGCGACCCGGCCGCCGACGCTCCGTTTCGCATGGACGCGCCGGCGGCCCGGCTGGCAAGCCTGCTCGGCAAGAAGGTCGTCAAGGTCGGCGACACCGTCGGACCCGAGGCCGTGGCCGCCTGCTCGAGCCTGGCTCCTGGCGGGATCGTGATGCTTGAGAACGTCCGCTTCAACAAGGGCGAGAAAAAGGGGGACGTCGAATTCGCCAAGAAAATGGCCTCCCTCGCCGACTGTTACGTCAACGACGCCTTCGGAACGTGCCACCGCGACGAGGCCTCGATGGTCGCCGTTCCCGAGCAGTTTCCTCCGGAAAAGCGGGCCATCGGGTTCCTGGTCGAGAAGGAGCTCGACATCCTGGCGACCTTGCTGGGCGCTCCCAAGCACCCCTACATCGCCGTGATGGGCGGAGCCAAGGTTTCCGACAAGATCGGGGTCATCGAGAATCTGGTCAAGAAGGTCGACCGGCTCTTGATCGGCGGGGCGATGACGTACACGTTCTTGAGCGCGATGGGCCATTCGATCGGCAAGAGCAAGGTCGAATCGGACAAGCTCGAGATGGCGCGGGCGCTCATGCAGTCGGCTGGCGACAAGCTGGTCTTGCCGAGCGACCATCTGGTCGCGCGCGCGCCCGAGGCTGGCGCGGAGACGAAGGTCGTGGTCGGCCCCGACATTCCGGACGGGTGGTTTGGCATGGACATCGGCCCCCGCGCGGCCGCCGAGTATGATGCGCTCATTCAGGCCGCCGCGGTGGTGATCTGGAACGGGCCGATGGGCAAGTTCGAGACCGAGGACTTCGCCGCCGGCACCAAGGCCGTCGCCCAGTCGCTCGCGCGTTCGCCGGCGATCACCGCCGTGGGGGGCGGCGAATCGGCCGAGGCGATCGAGAAGTTCGGCCTGGCCGACAAGGTCAGCCACGTTTCGACCGGCGGGGGCGCGTTCCTGGAATCGCTCGAGGGCAAGCGGTTCAATTCGCTGGCGGTGATTCCGGACAAAGCCTGACGGCCCATCGACCCACCGCGGAAGTGTGTCCATCGGCGATGGATTCTGCCTCCGCGGGATCTTCGCGTCCCCGAGCAAGTGCGCTGGCGGGGAAGTGGTTCGTAGGGCGAATTCAAGATTGGCGAAGCCATCCGGGTGAGCCCCGATCGGCGCCCGTCGCGCTTCAATACCGCGGCGTGGCGGGCGAGCCGACGATGATCTGGCGCATTTCGCCCAGGATACCGGCGGGGACTCCGACGAAGGTCGCGGCGGCGACCTTGACGATCGTGTTGTTTCCGGAGGTGTCCCAGTACTCGCGCGGCTTGTAAAACAGGGGATGGCGGTCGGCGAAGCTCGCGGTGCGCGGCGCGGTCGCCGCGCCGGCCGGGTCGCCTTCGGCGGCGGCCATGGGTGGCTCGGTCGAGAGAATCGGCCGCCGGGCCTGGTAGCTCTGACAGCCCACGCTTCCCGCGGCCAACACCGCCGCGAGCGTCAGGGCGTATTTGCGATTTCCACGCATCGTCGTCCTCCTCCCGCTAGACCTCTCGGAACGGACGGACCCCGGCCGCTTTCCGCCGCGCCGTCTTGGAATACTAACCGATGCTCGGCCCCCATGACGGAAATTACCGCCGCATGGGAAGTCCGAACGTAACGCACCAATAGCGTTTGCCGTCCGAGCCGGTCGCGTAAGCCACGCCGATTTGCGAAAAGGATCCAAGAATGTTCGCTTTATGGTGCGGGCTGTCCATCCAGCCCTTCATGAGCCGCTCGACCCCGAACCGGGCGACCGCGACGTTCTCGCCCGCCCGGCGATAGACGTAGCCGGCGGCCTTGATCCGGTCGAACGGCGTCGAGCCGTCGCTCCCCGAGTGCGTCATCGCTTTCGACCTAGCCATGTCCTCCGCATGCCGTCGCGCGGCCGCCTCGAGCTTTTGGCTGGGTTGCAGCCGAGGAAGCTTGGCCGCGAGGCGGATGCGATTGTGCGCCTCGTAGACCTCGGCTTCGGTCGCTGGGGGAATGCTCGGGGCGGGCTCGATCGGGGCGAATTCGTGACCCGGTCGATCCGGAGCAGGGTCGGCGACGGCCGGAGGGGTCTGATCAATGGGGTCGTCGGGCTCGTCGACCCACGTGACGCGCTCCACCGGCGCAGGTTCGGTTCGCGGGACCGCGCGGGCTCGGTTGGCGGTGGTTGGCTTGTCGTCGTTATAGACCCGGCCGGGGATGTAGCCGCCGGCCTCGTCGAGGCTGGGTTCGCGCACGGATTGCTCCGCACAGCCCGCCGAGCACAGGCCGATGATGAACCAGGCTGGGAACCGATGCAATCGCTTCATTTTCGCCGCCAGGAAAAACGTGCGACGTGGACCGGGCGAAGGGCAGTGCGTCATGGTCACCATCGGCACGGGTCGTCCGCGAACTTCGGGTTTCGCACCGTCGCCAGGGGACGACACGAGCGCGAAAGACCGTTCGTGTTGATCGTTCAGGATCGAACGGCTAGAGTATCCATCGCGAAGAAACCCGTTTTTCCGAGGCCCGGCCCATGATCACCGCCTTTGTGCTCGCCACGCTCGCCATCGCGGCTCGACTGCTCTCGAGCACCTATCAGCTCTGGAATCTCGCCCCGTTGGGCGCGATTTCATTATACGCGGGCTCGCGGCTTCCCAGGAGATACGCCTGGCTGGTGCCGGTCGCGGCGATGGTGATCTCCGACGCACTCCTGGACGGCAATCGCTCGCGGTCGTGGCTCGAGCTCTCGCGGCTGGCGATCTATGCGAGCTTTGGGCTTACCACCGTGCTGGGGTCGGCCACGGTCCGGCTCAAGAGCCCCTTCTGGCTGCCCGCCCTTTCGCTCGGCGCGTCCACGCTCTTTTTCGTCGTGAGCAATTTCGCCACCTGGGCCGAGGGACTCTTGTATCCACCGACCTTGACCGGGCTCTTGGCCTGCTACGTGGCCGCGATCCCCTTTTTCGGCCGCACGATCCTCTCGGATCTGGCCGGAACGGCCCTGCTTTTTGGGATTGGGCCCGTGGTTGAGCGTACGTTCGCCAGCCGTGCCGTGGTGCTTGCTCCCGAAACCGCCGACTGACACAGGCCGTCGACCATGGCCCTCTTGCTCGTGAGCGTGCGCGACGCCGACGAGGCCCAGGCCGCCTTGACCGGAGGCGCGGGCCTGATCGACGTCAAGGAACCGGCACACGGACCCCTCGGCCGCGCCGACTTCGAAACCTGGTGCGCCGTCCGCGAAGTCGTTCCAGCGTCGATCCCCCTTTCGTTCGCGCTCGGCGAGCTTCCCGAGCTCGAGGCCAGCCTCGCGGAGGCAAGCGACTTCACGATCCACCCCTGGCCCTCGGTTGCGTATCTCAAGCTCGGGCTCGCCGAGGCCGGGGCCGATTGGCGCGAGCGGTGGCGAAAGGCACGCGCGGAAATCCAGACCCTCGCCCCGGCCGCGGCCTGGGTCGCCGTCATCTATACCGACTGGCAGGCCGCGCAAGCACCCGAGCCGCGCGCGGTCCTCGCCGAGGCCCTCCACATTCCCGAATGCAAGGGCTACCTCCTGGACTCCTGGGACAAATCACACCCCGCCATCCACGATCTTGACCTGGGATGGCTGATCACGGCCCTCAGGTACAGAGGCCACTTTCTCGCGGTGGCGGGGGGCCTGGTCATGGGGTCTCTCGATCGAGTCGCCGCTCTCGAACCCGATATC
>DAIDHE010000485.1 GCA_027459775.1 Planctomycetales bacterium
TCGACTCCGGGAGTGTTTTCCACATAGGCGAGGAGCCAGCCGATCACCGGCGCATGGGCGCGGCCGTGTGAACCTCCAACAGGACTGGGCATATGGACGACTCCATTGATGAGCTCAGCCCGGACCCCGGGCGGCGTCGCCTCATAGAGCGCGTGGAACGTGGGCTGGTCGATTCGCAGGCCCTCGACGAGCCTCAGGGGCGGAGCGTCCGGGGCGGTTCGATGGGACATGTCGGCGCGTCTCCTCAACTTAGCAAACACGCGAAGAGATCAGCTAGATCTTACGTGGATCGCCGCCGTCCAGGCAAGCCGGGCGGTCTGCACCCGAATCTCGACAGGCCAAGCCTGGCGCGGACAGGCTCGTGCGTCGCAACGCATCCTCGGTCTCAGGGTGACGCGCGAGGCGTGCCGAACCCCCAGCCGGCCGCGGCTGTCGGGGTTTCGAGGGGATCTCGCGGTTTGATAAGATTGAACCCGGCCTTCGGGTTGTAACCTGCTCACGTGGGAATCGAGGACTGCGCACAGCCGGTGGTGAAGGAATCTCATGACGCGAATCGCGATCTACGACACGACGCTGCGCGACGGCAGCCAGGGCGAGGGAGTCAATTTCTCGCTCCAGGACAAGCTCCTCATCACCGCCCGGCTCGATCAGGCGGGCTTTGATTATGTCGAGGGGGGCTATCCGCTCTCCAATCCCAAGGACGCCGAATACTTTCGGGCTGTTCGGGATCTTGATTTGAAGACGGCCAAGGTCGCCTCCTTTGGCATGACCCGCCGGCGCGACATCGCAGCCGAGGACGACCAGGGGATGAAAGCCCTGGTCGCCGCGGAAACCGACGCCATCACCATCGTCGGCAAGAGCTGGGATCTGCACGTCCGCGAAGTCCTGGGCGTCTCGCTCGACGAGAATCTACGCATGATCGCCGATTCGGTGGCCTTCTGCTCGGCCCACTCCGGTGAAGTGGTCTATGACGCCGAGCATTTCTTCGACGGCTACAAGCACAACCCCGACTACGCCCTCAAAACGATCCAGGCCGCCGCGACCGCCGGCGCGGCGTGGCTCGTCCTCTGCGACACCAATGGAGGCGCTCTGCCCGAGGAAATCGCCCTCGCCCTGGCCGCCGTGACCCGCGAGTGCAAGACCCCGGTCGGCATTCACACCCACAACGACGGCGAGCTCGCCGTCGCCAACGCCCTCGCCGCCGTCCGCCATGGCGCGACCCAGGTGCAAGGAACGATCAACGGCTTGGGCGAGCGCTGCGGCAACGTCGACCTGTGCAGCGTGATCGGCAATCTGGCCCTCAAATACAAGGGCTTCGAACTGCTCGAGCCGGGTTCGCTGGAACGGCTTACCGAACTCTCGCGCTACGTCCACGAAACGGCCAACATGAACTTTCGTGCAAACCAGCCGTTCGTGGGCACAAGCGCGTTCGCCCACAAGGGGGGCATGCACGTGCATGGGGTGCGCAAGATCGCCCAGAGCTACGAGCACATCGAGCCCACGGCCGTCGGCAACGTCCGCCGAGTGCTGGTCAGCGAGCTTTCGGGACGCTCGAACATCGCCGAAAAGCTCGGCGAATACGGCCTCGACGGCGCGAGCGACCTCACGGCCCGCGTGCTCGAGCGAGTCCAGGATCTCGAGAACGAGGGCTATCAGTTCGAGGCCGCCGAGGCGTCGTTCGTCCTGCTGGTCGAGCGCCTGGCCCGCCGCCATCATCCCCGGTTCCAAACGCGGGGCTACCACGTGAGCGTGAGCGCCTCGCCAGGGAGCGACGCCCCGGCCGTCACCGAGGCCACCATCAAGCTCCAGGTCGGCGCGGCCGTCGAACACACCGTCAGCGAGGGCGACGGACCCGTCAACGCACTCGACGGAGCGCTGCGAAAGGCCCTCGAAGGCCACTTCCCGGGTCTTCGCTCGATGCGCCTGGTCGACTACAAGGTCCGGGTCATCAACGCCCGCGAAGGCACCGCCGCCCGCGTCCGCGTCGTGATCGAAAGCCAGGACGACGACGACGTCTGGGGGACCGTTGGGGTCTCGGAAAACGTCATCGAGGCCAGTTGGCTCGCCTTGCTCGACGCATTCGAGTACAAACTTGCCAAGGACCAAGGCGCGATCGTCGCCGCCAAGAAAACGGCCGCCCCGTCTTGAAACCGGCCCGTCCCCGGCCAGATCGTCGTCGCTCGGGGACGCGTCGCCGCGGCCCTTCCGTCTCGAACACCCACTCACGAGCCTAACAGGTATGAATCTCGCCGATCTACCCAAACAGTACGAGCCCCGTGAAGCTCAGGACCGCTGGTACGCCTTCTGGCTGGAAAAGGGCTATTTCCACGCCCAGCCCGCGAGCTCGAGGCCCCCGTACTCGATCGTGATCCCGCCCCCGAACGTCACGGGGGCGCTCCACCTGGGCCACGCGCTCAACAACACGATCCAAGACATTTTGTCACGATGGCGGCGAATGCAGGGCTACGACGTCCTCTGGATGCCGGGCACCGACCACGCGGGGATCGCGACCCAGGCGGTCGTCGAGAGGCGACTCCTGGAGGAAGAAAAAAAGACCCGCCACGACCTGGGCCGCGAGGCGCTGACAGCGCGGATCTGGTCGTGGAAAGACGAATACGAAAAGCGCATCCTGGGCCAGCTCCGCTTGTTGGGCTGTTCGTGCGACTGGGAGCGGACGCGGTTCACGCTCGATGCCGTCTGCTCGAAAGCGGTTCGCGCGACCTTTTTCAACCTTTTCAAGGCCGGCAAGATCGTCCGCGGCAAGCGGCTGGTGAACTGGGACGTGCAGCTCCGCACCGCCGTGGCCGACGACGAGATTTACTACGAAGAAACCGACGGCTCGCTCTGGACCATCCGTTACCCCGTCGTCGGGACCGACGGCGAGTCGCTTCTGATCGCGACCACGCGTCCCGAGACGATGCTGGGCGACACGGCGGTGGCCGTTCATCCCGACGATTCTCGATATCAACACCTGATCGGATGTGAGGTCGACGTTCCGCTCACCGGCCGCCGAGCGCCGATCATCGCCGATCCGGTTTTGGTCGATCCCACGTTTGGCACCGGCTTCGTCAAGGTCACGCCCGCCCACGATCCGAGCGACTATCAAGCAGGCCTGCGCAACAAGCTCCCCTCGATCAACCTGCTCAATCCCGACGGAACTTATAACGAAAGCGCTGGCAAGTACGCGGGGCTGCCGCGGCAGGTAGTGAGAAAGCGCGTGCTCGCCGTCCTCGAGGCCGCCGGTCTGCTCGCCAAGACCGAGCCCTACAAGGTCCGGCTCAATTTTTCGGACCGCAGCAAGACCCCGATCGAGCCTTATCTGTCGGACCAGTGGTTCGTACGGATGGGCGACGACGACGATGGAACGCCGGGCTTCGCCCAGCGGGCCATGGACGCGGTGATCTCCGGGCGGGTCGTCATTCATCCCGAGCGCTACGCCAAGAGCTATCTCGACTGGCTGGGCGAAAAGCGCGACTGGTGCATCAGCCGCCAGCTCTGGTGGGGGCACCGGATCCCGATCTGGCACGCGCCTGAATGTCCCGAAAGTGAGCTCGAGCACGCCTTCGCCGGCCGCTCGGACGTGGTCTGGAGACGCTCCGAGACCGGCGGCTGGCTCGTCTCGTCGCTCGCCGACCTGGCGGGCGACGAGCTGGGACCTGGGCGGCTCGAGCAAGATCCCGACGTGCTCGACACCTGGTTCAGCTCAGCTCTCTGGCCGCACTCGACCTTCGGCTGGCCCGAGGCGACCCCGGAGCTCGCCAGGTATTATCCGACCAGCGTCCTTTCAACGGCTCGAGATATCATCACGCTCTGGGTCGCGCGGATGGTGATC
>DAIDHE010000007.1 GCA_027459775.1 Planctomycetales bacterium
AATCGAGCGCCAAGGGAGAGCCCTATCATCCCTGGCTATCGGTCGGCCAGATCGTGGGCTGGAAGCTCGAGCGCGTGTTCCCCGGCCGGCCGATCGAGGTCGACATCTGGGCCTACGGGGGCGCGAACCTCGAGGCCATGCATCAAAAGCTCGCCGGGCTCGCGTATCGCCCCGACGCGATGATCGTCTACGTCGGCCACAATGAATTCCAGGCGCGCTATCCCTGGACCCGCGAGGTCGAATACTATCTCGACGAGGACCACGTCGACTCGCCCCAGGCCCCGCCGTTTCGCGCCGCCTCCGCGATCGCCCGATTCTCGCCCTTCGAACGCCTCGCCCTCGACGCGCGTGATCAGCGGCTCGTCGATCTGCGGCCCGTCCGCGAGCCCAGCCGGAAACTGGTCGACCGCCCCTGCTGCACCACCGCCGAGCGCCAGGCCATCCTCGAAAACTTCGCCTATCGCCTCGACGCCATCGCCGAATTCTGCGATGCCATTGGAACGACGCCTATTTATATTATTCCACCATGCAACGATGCGGGATTCGACCCCAGCCGTTCGATCCTCGAGCCGGGCGCTCCCCGCGCGGAGCGCGTGGCCTTCGCCGATCAGCTCGAGCAAGCGCTCGCGCTCGAGACTCGGGATCGAGCCGCCGAGCAAACGCGGCTCGAGGCCCTGGTCGAGCGACATCCCCTGTTTGCCGAGACCCACTATCAGCTCGCCCGGCTGCTGGAAAAGCGCGGGCTCTGGTCGCTGGCCAAGCGGCACTTCGAGCTCGCCCGCGAGGACGATGCGCTCCCCCTGCGCTGTCCCGACGAGTTTCGCGAGGCCTACTACGCCACGGCCAAAAAACACCCCCGGATGATCTTGATCGACGGGCCGAAGGCGCTCGAGAAGGCGAGCCGGCACGGCATCCTGGGCGATCAGTTCTTTCACGACGCCCAGCACCCGAACCTCAGGGGCTACGCGGTCTTGTCGCAGGCCGTGCTCGATCGGCTGGCGGCTCGGGGGGCTCTCGACTGGCCGGCGGGCGTGAAGGCCCCGAGGGTCGACGCCCAGGCCTGCGCCCGCCGGTTCCAGATCGACGCCCCCCGTTGGGCCGAAATCTGCCGCCGCGAGGCCTGGTTCCACGGGGTGACCGCGGCGATCCGCCACGATCCCCGCCTGCGCGCCCGCAAGCAGGCCCGCTACACCAAGGCCAACCAGGCCATCCGCGCGGGCGCGGATCCCGCCACGGCCGACATTCCCGGCTGGCCCTTTCCACCGCCGCCGCCCAAGACCCGCGAGATCCCGCTGACCATTTCGACCATCCCCCGTCCATTGTCCACGACGGCCGGACCCTCTTCCTGAATTCACGGCTCGTTCACGTTTCTTACCCTTGCGAATGCGATACTCCCAGACCGCGCCGTCGCCCGCGGACGTGGGGCGACCACGCTCCGTCGTCTTTCGAGGACGACGACCGCGCGGGGTGCGTTCCCTCGCTCGGGATTCGCCGCGCGACATCACGTTCCGGGAGTCATCCATGCGCTCTAGCCCTCGCCTTGCTCGCGGCTTCACCTTGATCGAATTGCTGGTCGTGATCGCGATCATCGCGGTCTTGATCGCCCTCCTCTTGCCCGCCGTGCAGGCCGCTCGCGAAGCGGCCCGCCGCGCCCAGTGCGTCAACAACCTGAAACAGCTCGCCCTCGCCGCCGCCAATTATGAATCGTCGTCGATCTGTTACCCTGGCGGTTCATACTCGGGAACGCTTTTCAACCCGCCGCACTGGGCGTCGTTCCCCGAGAACTTCAGTTGCTTCGTGCGGATGCTCCCCTATTTCGAGCAGTCGCCCATGTACAACGCGGTCAATTTCAACCTGGTCTCGGCCGACCCCTCGAACCTGACAATCGCCGGGGTGCGGGTCGCGTCGCTGATCTGCCCCAGCGACCCGCAAAACGAAACGATCGCCATGCCCGCCCAGCGGGCCTCGAGCGGCGTCTATCCAGGCTGGAGCTGGAACGAGATCTACCCCCTGCCGCCGGGCTCGTGGACCCAGGCGTTCACCAGTTACGCCGGCAACGCGGGGACGTTCACATTTGGATATTCCAATCTGATGTCGCCGACGGTCCTCGCCCAGTACAATGGCGTGATCTACAACGACAGCGCGGTCCGCATCGCCGCAATCACCGACGGCACCAGCAACACGTTCATCTTCGCGGAGCATTGCAAAACGCACATGTTCACGCTTGACCCCGCTTACGCGGTTTCGGACAATTCGTGGAATTCGGGGCGGTGGTACGACACGCTGTTCGCGACGATCTACCCGATCAACGTCGGCGCCGGCGGCGGCTCGTCGATCGCGAGCTACAGCTATTTCTACCCCACCTCGGCCGGCAGCATGCACCCCGGCGGGGCCAATTTCGCGATGTGCGACGGCTCGGTGCGGTTTCTCAAGAACACGATCAGCTCGTGGTCGTTTAACGCGGGCAACGCCGACAGCTACGGCGACTCGCTCCCCGACAACACGACGTACGTGACCGTCCCGCCCACGACGCCGTACGTCAAATACGGGAGCTATCTGGCGAATTACGGCCCGAACGGCAACGCGGTCCTGGGGGTCTATCAGCAGCTCTCGACCCGAGCCGGCGGGGAAGTGATCAGCTCGGACTCGTACTGATCGCCCGTGATGGGATGATTCTTGACCGGCGACGAGTGGGACCAAGCGGCCGTCCGGCTCGTCGCCGCTTTGAATAGAATGGAATAAAGACATGTATAGAATCGGATGTTCCTTAGTTGTGATACTAAGTATGGTCATGACCGGCTGCGGCGGCCCGCCGTCGACGACGAACGCCGGCCCCGCGCCGGCGCATGGCGGGCGGCTGGTTTTGTTGGCGGGTGGTCGCGGGTATGTCGAGATCGTGCACCAGCCGGCGGCCTCGGCCAAGGGGGCGACCTCCGGCGAGGCGCTGTTTTATTTCTTGACCCCTGACGCCAGCCCGCGCGCGGCCGCGCCGACCGCGGGCACGCTGGTTCTGGGCAAGAAGAGCGTAAGGCTGGAACCCTCGGGCGATGCACTCGCCACGCCCGACGGCCCCCCGCTGTTTCCCAAGGGCGATGTCGACGGCCTGCTGAACGTCGAGCTTGACGGGAAACCGGTCTCGATCCCGCTCGGGGTGCGCTGAGGTTCGAGCCTGTCGATTTCGCAACGCCCCCATCAAGAGTCATCGCCGGCGCCAGGCCGACCGCGAAGGCATTGCATTTCCCCGAGATCACGGTATCCTTTCGTACATCGTTCGAAGGTGTGCCGCCCACGGGAGGATCTGAATGCCGATCAGGAATGGCTACGACCGCGCCTTGAGCTGGATCGATGAACTCGGGCTCGACGCCTATACCCCGGCCTACAGCACGCCCACCGGCGCGATCTTCAAGATCGACGCCATCGAGATGCTCGGATCGATGCCCGGCGACAGCGTCGATCTGGTGATGACCTCGCCACCCTTCGCCCTTTCTCGGCAAAAGGAATACGGCAACGAGCCGATCGAACGCTATCTCGAATGGTTCATGCCCTTTTGCCGCGAGATCCATCGGGTCTTGAAACCGCGCGGCAGCTTCGTCCTCGACATTGGCGGCTCATGGGTTCCGGGGACGGCCGTCCGCAGCGTCTATCACTTCGAGCTGGCGGTGAAACTGGCGCGCGAATTCAAGCTCGCCCAGGAATTCTACTGGTACAATCCCGCTCGACTGCCCAGCCCCGCGGAATGGGTGACCGTCCGCCGCATCCGGGTCAAGGACGCGGTCAACATGGTCTGGTGGTTTGGCAAGACCGACGACCCCAAGGCCGACAACCGCAAGATCCTGCAACCTTACAGCGACAGCATGAAAACCTTGCTCGAGAAGGGCTATAAGACCAAGAAACGCCCTTCGGGGCATGAGATTTCCGAGAACTTCGCGCGCGACAACGGCGGCTCGATCCCCCCAAACCTGATCCAGATCGCCAACACCGAATCCAATTCGTTTTATCTTCGCGCATGCCGCGAGCGCGGGATCAATCCGCATCCGGCGCGTTACCCGGAGACGTTGGTCAAGTTCTTTCTCAACTTTTTGACCGACCCCGACGATCTGGTCGTCGATCCCTTCGGCGGCAGCAATGTGACCGGCGCCGCGTGCGACGCGATGGGTCGGCGCTGGCTCGCGTCGGAGCTGGTGTCGGAATACATCGAGGGCTCGATCGCCCGCTTCGAGACGACCCCTCTGCTTGACCCCACGCGCACCAAGGTCGCCGACCCTGGAATCTAGACGATGTCCTTTCCCGAACTCGCGAACCGATTCATCGCGGACCTGGAGCGCGGCGGCGCCACGGTGATTGTCGAGGGTTCGATCTCGACCAAGCCCGCGCGGCTGCGGATCCTCACCACCGAGAAGACGACCGACTGCTTGGTCTTTCTCTGGAACATCACGCCGGGTGGAGGGGGACCCGCGGTGCGCCCGCCTGGGGAGCGGCGCATTCAGGTCACCGCGGCGGACCGTTTCCCTCTGGAATTGGGCAAATCCACGCTGGTCGGCGGATGGAGCGACGAGGTGGGCGTTTGGGGTTTCTGGGATGTGATGCGGCACACGCGTTTTTCGCTCAAGTCCCCGAGTTTCCAGGTTCATCTTGACACCCTCGAGAGGGCGTCGCATGACGGAGTGTCCACGCAGAAGCGCAAGACCGCCCCGCCTGAAATCGTCGTCGCCGTCTCGCCCGAATTCTTGCTTTGGTTCGTCGAGCAAGGGGTCGTTCTGCACCATTCCGAAAGCGATCACGCGAAGGTTCCAGCCCTCGTCAACGCTACCCCGGAAGTCGAGAGGGATTTCGTCGACTCCTCGCGCGACGTGGCGCAGGTCGCCCGTCGTCTCCGATTGGTCGAGACCATGCGTGCCTACCGCGAGGCGCGATTTCGCCCGCTTGTCCTCGCGGCCTACTCACACCAGTGCGCCATCTGCCCGATCTCTCTCAAGCTGGTCGACGCGGCTCACATCGTCCCGGTCTCTCAGCCGGACTCGACCGACGACGTCTCGAACGGCCTCGCTCTGTGTCGTCTTCATCACGCGGCCTTCGACAACGGCCTGATCGGAGTCCGCCCCGACTATCAGATCGTCGTGAACCCCAGTTCCCTCGCGCGGCTCGAGGAGCTCAACCTCGCTCGCGGGATCGACGATTTCCGCCGACTTCTCAGGCCCGCGATCCGTCATCCGTCCGCACTCGAGGTCCGGCCGGATCGAGAGCTTCTCAAACGCGGCATGCGATTGCGCAACTTCGCCGCGGAATTGATCGAATGAGGAGGGGATGCGCGATCGGATGGTCGGCGACCAACGTTCGTCGGTGGTGCGAGGAGAACGGAAGTCGCCGTTGTCATGCCTCGACCAACTGGATCTGGATGCTGGCATCGTTTTCGATCTCCCCGCGGTACCAGCGTTTGTGTCAACACTCGATGCAACGCATTCTTCCCTAATAAAACCGCTGGTAATTCGAGCGAACGTGCATGAATTCGAATAGAATAAAGCGGCTGGAATTCGAGGCGATCGTGGTCGCCTACGCGATGAGCAGGCTCGATCGCCGCTATCTTCAGCTTCGCGGGCTTCGCACCTGGCGCCAGGCTTTCACGGAAGCATCCCATGCGATGGACGCCCCAGCCTCCAGTTTCAAGAATCTGCGAGACGAATTCGATCCTTTACATGGAAACAACCGCCAAGGTTGGCATCAGCGGCCGCTGCGCCCGAATCGACAGCGGGTGCTGGCGGATCTTTGCGAGGTGAGCGAAGACGCCCTTCTGGAACTAGTCGCCAACATCCTTGGCGGCCAGACCGACGAGATCGCGGAAGCCATTGACGCCCTCGCGACCAGCCCACGAATCGCCCATAACGTCGCCGAGCGACTGTTGACCGGCCGACTCGCCGAGGAGTACTTCCTGGCGAACTGCCAACAGATCGTCAGCGTTCCCTCCACCGAGATTCTCGACCTGCGCCAGGCCGCGTGTGGTTATGACTTCGGAATCCGATCCCAACCCGAGATCGCCATCGAAACCAAGGGGCTTCGAGCCTCGAGGGGCGAGATCGTTTTCACCGATCGCGAATGGGCGGAGGCGAAACGGAGAGGCAGTTCATTCTGGTTGGTGGTCGTGGGCGACGTCGGCGGTCAACCGCGTTTTCGCCTCTTTCGCGACCCATACGGGCTGCTTGACGCGAAGTGCCGGCATCAAGCAACCGTGACAGCTTCCTGGCATTCGCGCGTTTCAGTACATGATTAGCGTGGGCTGAAGTCCGCTTTGACGGCGTTGCCGGCGGTCCGCGCGGCCCGCGAGCTGGCTGGCGATTCCCGGCCTGGAAGCACAAACTCTCGGAATACTGGCTGGAAAACATCGGTCGCAACCGCCTGCGCGACGCTCGCGTCCGAGGCAAGCTCCGAAGGATGGGCTGGCGCGTGATCCGCGTCTGGGGCCACGAAAACGAGGGCGACCAACCCGGTCCGTAGGCACCCACCGTCCGTCGCTCGGACAGAAAGAAGGAGTGTATGGCGGCTTGTCGTGTGTACCTGTGTCCATATCAAGCAAGTCGATCCACGCATGCCTGGAATCAGCCGAACCAAGACGCCCCGCCATGCATGGTCGCGGCTGGCGGCGAAAAAGTGGGTGTCTGTGCTCTCACACAATTATGATGATCTCTATTATTATAGGCTTAATCAGCCTCGTCGACTTCCCAAGCGCGGCGCACCTTGCTGTAGTGCGCAAGCGCTGGGTCATCGGCGAGAACCATGTACCGATTAAAAGGCCAGCCCTCCACCCCGCCGTCCTCCATGAGGTAAAAGCAAAGGAAGCTCCACAGACACGACGCACAAACATACGTAGGCGTGGATCGGTCCTCATCCTGCTGCCGCTCGTGGTCAAGAAAGAAGACAGGATGCCCAGGGCCGTCCTCCGGGCGGGTTGCAAGAACATAGTGGCTGCCACATCCGTCTGAAGCGATGGGAATCCAGCCCCGCCGGCGCCAACCGGGCAACCAGAGAGCTTCGATGTCGTTGGCTGGGTTGGTCGTACGGATGCCTCGCGTTCGGCCAGCCCCGACGCTTGGGCCGTTGGTGAAGCGCAACCACTCGCGCAATTCGAGGGGAAGGATCAGCCCGTGGCGAGCTTCGAAGGCATCGATTGCTTCGTCCGTTGTACCAGGCGGAAGCGTGGAGGGCATCGATTCCCTTACCGCCAGAATCCTTTGAGCCACGCCGGCCAAACATTCGACACGTTTCGGAATACTCATGTTAGCTCCCCCTCACTTCACGAATCGTCAATGGAACGGAATTGGCCGCCGAACTCCTGTTCGATTCGGGCCTCCTGTTGGAGCACCTGGTCGGCGGAGGGGGGAGTGGCTGGTCCGTGAGCCGCCTCAAATTGGCGCCATCTGTTTGACATCAAGTCGTGCGTGGCCTCGTCAACTCCGATAAGGTTAGAAATCCGATTTGGGTTCAGCGTGGGAAAGAGGTGAGACCACTTCAGGGGGATCCGGTACTGGATTTCCAGATTCCGCGACATCGCGCTCACGCCGTTGTTGAGCCTTCGCCAGAGTTTCCGAGCTGCTCTGCGGTACTCATTGCTCTGCCCCAGCGTCAGCCGCCGCGGGACGGGATCAGGTCTATTCCTGCATTTATACCAGATTATTAGAGGCCCGAGAGCAAGAATCAGGCCCCCGAGGAAGATGAGGAAACCGAACAACATAACTCGTATCGTGGAAGTTCGGGACGTGCCGAAGAAAGGCGCAAAGGCTGGGGAAAAGAGAACAGATACCCCAAACCAGATAATAACTCCGGCCACGATATGTTCACCACCAGACGCTATGAAGGCATCGATCCTCTCTTGACCGATGCGCTCCACCGCTTCTACTACGCCCACGCCGATGAAAAGCCCCAGGACGACCTGGACACAAAAAACTCCGACGCCAATCGGCCAGGGGAGATTATGTGTGTGGCTCAGGTACAACGCACACGTGGCGGAGAAAAAAATCCACAACACTGGACCCAAACATCCCGAATCGACTTTGGGATCGTTTTCCGCGCCAGGATCGACTTGCGGAGAGGTCTCTTCGGATGCTTGCACGGATGATTCTCGAATTCCGTCAGACCGAGAAGGTCATTCATCGCGTCTTGAAGCCGGAAAACATAGACACCGAGATCGTAAGACGTCTCCTTTTCGTCCACAAGGGGAGACAGCGGATCCCGCTGGGTTCCCGATCACTTTTGCCCATAGCGGCTCAGACGAGCCAAATGCGGAACACACGGGCAGCGGTGCGATGAAAAACGCTCGGGCGCCCCTTGTGTGCGATTGGACCCGCGACAAACAACCCGAGTTCCGCGAAGGCGTGCTCTATTTGCCCGAGATCAAGGCCGACCTGCTCTTCATCACGTTGCACAAGGCCGAGAAGGATTACTCGCCCACGACAATGTATCGCGACTATGCCTTGAGCGACACTCGGTTCCACTGGCAGTCGCAGAGCACCACGTCATCCCAATCAGAGACCGGCAAGCGCTATCTCAGCCACGTCGCGCGGGGGTCGACGGTCTTGCTCTTCGTTCGCGAACAAAAGAGTCGCGACGGGCTGGCGGAGCCCTATGTTTTCGTCGGCCCCGCCCGCTACGTCGAGCACCACGGAAGCCGACCCATGAACATAACATGGGAGCTCGTTCATCCCTTGCCCGCTCGATTGTTTCGAACTTTGGGTCAACACGCGGTCGCCTGATCCACACTTGCCCACGGCCGAATCGGCGCGACCTCGCGGGCGTCCCCAAGGGTCGATCCGGAGCATTCGACTCGTTCTTCACTCCATCTCTCGTCGACTTCGTTTCGCCAGCGGCGAACAGGCTCGAATCGCGGCCAAGCCGCCTGGGTCAAAGGGGCCGCGAATTCTCGGTCTTCCGCCGAGATCCCCGACCCGCCCGCAGGCCGGGGTTTTCCGGAGCGGGAATCGGACTTGCCAGAAATCCCCAAACCGAGCAGGATGCCACCCCCTCAAATGGGCGCGAGTCCGCCTGGCGGCGACAGGAAGGCGAGGGCGGTCAATTCGACAGGATGGGGGTTTCCATGGATCGGAGGCCGAAACACCCGCGAAGGCGACGGACCCCAAGGACGCTCCTGGCGGCGATCGTTTGTACATTGGCCGTCCAGGGCTGCTATTCCACCCGCGAAGGGCTCTTGCCCCCGTCGGTCACCCAGATCTTCGCCCCCCGACCCATGCTGCCCAACCCCCTCATCATCCCTAGCGACGACTTTGAGAAGGTCTGGAACAAGACCGTCGCCGAAGTCGACAAGTACTTCGAAATCGCGTCCGAAAACCGACTCTCACGCACGATCCGCACGCAACCAATCATGGGTGCGACCTTATTTGAGCCCTGGTCGCCGGATTCGACGACGTTCCGCGACCGGCTGGAGGCGACGCTTCAGACGGTCAGGCGGTTCGCGATCGCCCGGGTCGACCCTGC
Source organism: Planctomycetales bacterium (assembly GCA_027459775.1). GTDB lineage: Bacteria > Planctomycetota > Planctomycetia > Isosphaerales > Isosphaeraceae > JAKBAP01. Next base: position 9,481 of record DAIDHE010000007.1, read on the forward strand.
TCCGACCGGGGGCTACCAGGTGCGGGTCGAGGTCCGGCAAGAGCTCGAGGATATGCCCAAGCCCGACCGCCAGGCGGCCGGGAGGGCGGTCTTCATCAACGACTTCCCGATCAACTCGACCCGTCAGCTCGTCGGTCCGGTGCCGACCCCGATCGGCTGGATCACCCAGAAGCGCGACGTGAATCTCGAGCAATCGATCCTGGCGGGCATTCGCGGATCGCTCGCTCCCTGAGCGTCCGCGAGCCCGCTGGCCTGGCGGCCTCGACTCGACTCGTCCTTGCATCATGGCGACGGGTCGAGCCAGGCGCGCGCGAGCGAGGTCTCAGTCCCCGCTCAATTGGCGTTAAAGGTCCAGTAAGCCCCCAGACCGGCGATCCCAATCCAGCGGATCGTGGGGTCCAGAAGCGCGGCCCGGTGCGCAGGCGAGTTCATCCACATCGTCTCGACGCCCGGATATCCACCCATCGCCGCATTCTGGCGACGGGCCGGCCCCATCACGAAATGGCCCATCCCTCGGGCCGCCTGTTGCTCGTTGTTGGCGGCGGCCCAGTTGGTCAGGTTCGGGTCGTAACCCACCGCGGGCAAACCATACGCGGCCCGCGTGGCGTTGAGCCAGGTCGTGAATCCATAAGGATCACCCGTGGTCTCTCCCTCCTTGGCGGTTTCAGCCTTCTTGCCGTCGGCTTTCTTGCCGTCGGTCTTCGCGGCGTCAGCCTTCGCCTCGGGCGCGACGTACCCCGTCTCGACCAGCTTCACGCCCGCGGGGGTCGGCTCACCCTTCGCCGGCTGAGACGACGCCGTCTCCGCCGCGGGCTGAGTCGTCACGGGGGCGTAGACCATCCGATACCTCTGGCCGCCAAACCAGGTCCGGTAATACTCGATCGTATACCCGGCAGGCGCGGCCGGAGTCGCAGGCGCAGTCACGGCGGGGGCGGCGGGGGCCGACGACGAAGGATAGTAGTAATAGTAGGTCTGAGCCCTGGACTCGCCCGCGGCCAAGAGCGCCGCCGCCAGACCAATCACCCAGCCAACTCCCCCAAAACCACCCACATTCTGCATCAGATTCCGCAATGGACCAGTCTCCAATCTGCCCCATGGGCAAGAGCCGCTCCACACGGCCCTCATCCCTTTGCACTCGGTAGACCCGCATCAGAGACGAATCCCCGATCGTTCTCCCGAAGCAACCCATGTGAATCGACAAGAATGGGATGTCGTTCCCGCAATAGCAACACTTTTTTCCGCAAACTCAAAATTTTTTTGCCTGCGGTCGTAATGCCTATATGTTAATGTATCGATCCATGGCCGCCGCCGCGGAACCGAATTGCCTCGGCGAGTCCCTGTCAAGGGGCTGGTTCACCTAAATTCAAGGCACGTCTAACAAAGCACACCCAAGTGTGTGCAGTCACCGGCCAGATTCAGCCAATGTTTTACAAAAGTCTTGTTGGCGTCGACGCCCTGAGTTCTCTGCAACTCCCTACACCGAAATGGCCTATGGCGGGCTCGCGAGGCTGTTTCGACATTCGGGAGAATCTCCCGGACTTTCGATTTTCGATTGGGGTGCCGACCCAGGCATGCGACAGCCCCCCGGTGCCAGCGCGGGCCGCCCGGGGGCGAAGCGTTTCCATCGAAAATCCAAAATCAAGAATCAATAATCGACAGCAGAGATGACTTCGCCGCCGCGACTTGTGCTCAGAGCCCGCCAGGTTTGGATGGCGATCGCGTTCTTGATGAACCGGACCGAACCATCGGCGAGCGCGGCGTTCAGGCCCCCTGGATGGCGACTCCGCGCCCCGTAGTTGTCAGGCAACGCCGTGGTTGCACCCGTGCACGGGGGGTTGGGTTGTCGATTGAGGCAATAATAGGCGCTGAATAGGACGTCTGGGAAGGGGCTGTTGGGTGCCAGGAAGGTCTCGAAGGCCGCGGCATCGCCCCACCAGGAAAACCCGCGGAGATCGAGGCCCTGGCCCACGATCACCTCGGAGGCCAGGAGGGTGTTCGCCAGCCCGTCCTGGATCGCACTCAAGCCCAGGCATGGGTGACCAGGCTGGTTGTGGTCACCCAGGGGCGAGCCGATGTCGACGGACGGAGCGCCCAGGAAGTGCAGATTCTGGAAGTCGATCTGGGCCGCGATCGTGTTGCCGAAATTGACCGCGTAATTCTGCGAGGTGCAAGCAAAGGTTTTGCCCCCGGTGGTCGCGACGATCGGGGCGTTCGTGAGATCCGTCGGGCAAAGAAAGGCAGAGACGCGCGTCGAAGTGACCGTCTGATTGGCCGCGCCAAAGTAACGGAGGTCGACGTCGTAACCCGGCGGTTGGCCGGGCGCGTTGTTGCCCATCGCATTCCAGGCGTTATAGAGCGGGGTTTGCTCAAGATAGGGAAGCGTGTAAACCAGCCAGGTGCCCCAGCAGCAGCCCTTTTTGCCGGGCGGAAGCACGAGCGAGGACGATTCGTAGTTGTGCAGGCCAAGGGCGATTTGTTTCAGGTTGCAGAGGCACTGGGCGCGGCGGGCCGACTCCCGCGCTGACGACACCGCTGGCAACAAAAGCGCGGCCAGAACGCCAATGATCGCGATCGTGACGATCATCTCGATCAAGGTAAAGCCGCGAGGAAATGCTCTCATGACGTCGACTCCCAGCGCTCGGTGACGCGAACCGTCTCACGGATACCCGATCGAGCGTATGGGCTCGTGGGAAGCCTCGCCCTCGCCGCTTGATTCGAGCGTGAAGCGAAAATGGTTCGCCTGGCGGCCCGCGACCTGAGCCTTGAGGATCGTCTGGGCATTGTAGCGCTCGGGGATCCGTTCGACCATGGGGCGAGTGGTCCGCGCGGATTGGCCGGGGCCGGGGGGCGCCTGGATGCTTGATGCCGAGTAGATGCGCACCCGGTACGCGCCTGGGACCGGTCCCAGGGCTCGAGGAATCGCGAAAGTCCCTGCCTGGATGGTCGTGCCGACGGCGGTTCCAGTCTCGTTCGAAACTGGTTCGAAGAGCACCGCTCCATCGGCGAGGGGCTGGCCGTCGAGGGTGACCGAGCCCTGGATCGGCTGGCGATCGAGGCCGTCGCCAGATTCGCAGCCGGTCGCGAGGGCGATCGCGAGCGTCAGCACGGAAAGGAATCTGGCATCTTGACGTCGTCGGGCCATGGCGAACGCCTCTCTCTGGAACGCATCGGGTGGAGTCGACGTCATTTTCCGGAACGGCGGCGGTTTGTCGCCGATTATTTCAGAAAGTTGAATCCATGGGACGTCGTCGGGCCAGATACTGGCGTGATGCCTAGAATGATCGACGTGACCGGAAGGTCGTGTCCAAGGTTGTCCGCGAGTATGAACCATGGTGATCGCCATTGAGGCCGAGAGCGACAGTCAATTGCTCTCTCGTTATGCCCGGGACGGGGACGGCGGGGCGTTTCGCCGGCTGGTGAGCCGTCATGGGCCGGCCGTCTTGCAGGTTTGCCGAACGGTCTTGCGTGATTCCCATGCGGCCGACGACGCCTTTCAGGCGACCTTCCTGGTGCTCGTGCGGAAGGCGCCCGCAATTCGCGATCCAGGCTTGCTGGGCGAGTGGCTTCGCGGCGTGGCGTACCGAACGGCGATGCATGCGCGGGGCGAGTCGGCCAGGCGAAAAGCATTCGAAAGGAAGAACGCGTCGATGGCGCGGATCGACTCGAGCTCACCGGAGGCGATGTTCGAGACGCGGCGGATCGTTCGCGAAGAGCTGGAACGGCTCCCCGACGTTTATCGCGACCCGGTGATGCTCTGTTACATGGAGGGTTTGACGCATGAAGAGGCCGCGCGGCGACTGGGCTGGCCGATCGGCACGGTGAAGACGCGGGTGATTCGCGGTCGGCGGCTCTTGCGTGAACGGCTCGATCGCCGCGGCGTGGGGCTTGGGGCCGCGCTGATCCTCTGGCTGCTCGATCCGTCGAAAGCCCAGGCCGCCCCGGAATTGCTCACGGCCGACACCGTCAAGGGGATGAGGCTGCTGGCCTCGGGTCGCCAGGCCGAGTCGGCATTGCACTCGGGCCGGGCGCTCGAATGGGCCCAGGCGATTCTGGGGGGCGCGCTCGGCGCGAGCGCCCGCTGGCTCTGGATGGTGATTTGCCTGGCGATCGTGCTCCTGGGCGTGGGCGGTCCCGCGGTGCTCGCGTATCAGGTCCAGCCAGTCGCCGACCCTCGATCACTTTTACCCGGCAACTTGACGGACATTCTCAACGTCGAATGCCACTGAGGAAAGGGCGCCACGAAAACTCGGGGCCAGTCCTCCTTTTGAAACAGCCTGCAAGCGGGCTCGTCGTGCTCGATATCGCCTGAGTCCCGGGAGCGCGGACCAGGCCCCTGGAAACAACCCGCGGTCGATCACCGCTGGGTTCCCGTTCGCCCTCCGCGCATCGTGCGCGGAGGGACGTCTTGTCTCGTCCTCGGGAGACCGTTCGAACGACATTCATTCCCGATCATTCTGGCGTCGCCAGAACGGTCTCCCGAACTTCTCCTCCTCTTTTCGTCAAGGAATCTCGACCATGCAGGAACAGCAGATGGAAGATCGCGCGACCCGCACTTCGACCGCTCCGGCTTCGGCCCCGGAACGTTCGCCCCGCCGTTCGTTCTTGCGGAGGGCCGCCACGATCGCGACCGTCGCCCCGGCGGCCCTGATCGCGGGCTCGCGATCGGGCCACGCCGCGGGGCGGCGGCTCCGTGACCTTTACCCGGGCTGGACGCGGACCAATTTCGAAGCCATCCAGTCCGACGAGAACGCCCATGTCAACTATCTGGTGGCTGCGCTGGGGACGAGCGCCCGGCCGATCCCCAACTTCCAAAATCTTCAGCAGCCCAACGAGATTGCCTTCGCCGATGTTTCGCGGGCGCTCGAAAACACGGGTGTGGGCGCCTATCTGGGTGCTGTTCCCGTCTTGCAGCAGCTCGGCGCGGCCCTGGTGCCCGCCGCCGCGTCGATCGCGCTCATTGAGGCCCGGCACGCCGGCTTCCTGAACACCCTGATCGACCTCCCGGTCAACGAGGACATTCTGAACGAGCAGGCCAGCTTCGAGGTCGCGCTCACCCCTCAGCAGGTCGTCAACCTGGCCGGCCCCTTCATCGCGAATCTGAACGGCGGTCCGCCGCTCATTCCTCCGGGCGGATTCGCCACCGCGACCGACGTCCTCAACTTTGCCCTGGCCCTCGAATACCTCGAGGCCTCCTTCTACAACATCAACGTCCCCATCTTCTTCCCACCGGCCGACGTCTGGTGATTCTCGATTCTTGCTTCTCGATTCCAGCCCGAAGCCGGTATTCGCAACGACCACTTCCCACTTCCCATAACGCAGAGCCGGACCTCGAAAGGGGTCTGGCTTTGCGTTCTTCAGGCCCTCGCCGTTCGGCTCACGCGGAGATCCTGGTCGTCGGTTGGTCCATTCCCGCATCCATGCGCCGGTTCAGGGTGTGGCGACGCACTTGAAACCTTGGGCATGCGGCACGCCAACCCAGAATTCATGCTTTCTCGGGAGGCTTCAGTCCGCGTCGGAATCGAAGAATCACCGGTTCGGGCTTTTTCCCCTTCCAGCTTTTGACCCCTTCGGACTTCCGGAATCGAGGAATGACCCCTTCGATCTTTCCGGCTCGTGATCGAACCCGAAAAGGGGGGCAAACCCTGCGGGGCAAGCCTTTTTTCCCTCTGGGCTGGCGGCGAGAGCGCCCGCGAGGAGGACGCGTCACGAACTCCAGTATGGGACGACCAAACGACCCGCCCGATTCGCTTTCCCGAGTTTTCTATCAATCCCTTCCATTTCTTGTTATCCTTTAGTAGGTTGGTGTGACGGTCGAGTGGCGCCACTGGTTCTTTCCGATTCGGTCGCTGCCTCCCTCCCTCGTCTTATCCGTCCAATGGGCTTCATCAGAAGCCCCTTTCTTCTCGACCCTGAAAGCGTACCGAGGGTCGTCAGCCATTCGTTTCGGAGTTCGATCGTGGGCAAGAAGCTGTATGTGGGCAACCTGACTTACAA
>DAIDHE010000016.1 GCA_027459775.1 Planctomycetales bacterium
CTCGAACACGCCGGAATTCTGGCGGAACTCCTGCGCTGCGGCCTCGAAGCTGGTGGAGCGGATTTCATGGCCGCCGACCACGATGTCGCCGGGCTCGGGCAGGCTGAGCCCCTCGAAAAGCGGCAGCGCGGAAACCAGCCCGGTCTCATCGATCAGGCCGCGGGCCATCGCGCGAAGGCCCAGGGTGATGGTGGCGCCGACGCCGCCATAAGCGCCAATCAGCCAGAGGCCCACTCGTGATTTTGACATCAGAACCAACCCAAAATGAGGGAATGCGCGGCGGCCGCGGCGAGAGCGATCGGGCGGGGCGTCTCGAAGTAGGGGCGCGGCGAGGTCGATCCCGCGATCGACCCGCCCGCACGACATGCTAGTATGGTCCCTACCGCCCGATCGTTCAACCGCTCGGGTCTTGATTCTCGCCCAGCCAGCGCCCACAACAAGTCCGTGAGTCGACGAGACGGGGGGTGCTTGCGGCCGGGGCCGGCCTGGGGAGGGTCTTGGTGGATTCGCTCGATCGGTTGCTTGAACCGCATGTGAGGGTTCGGGTTGCGCGCCCGGGGCGGCCCGATCCCGAGGGTCGCTGCGTCGTGTACTGGATGCAGCGCTCGCAGCGCGGGCGCGATAATGCCGCCCTCAATCTGGCGATCGAGCTGGGGAACGCTCTGGGGCTGCCGGTGGTCACGGTGTTCGGGCTCACGGCCGACTATCCCAGCGCGCAGCGGCGGCACTATCGTTTCTTGCTCGAGGGGTTGGTGGACGCGGAGGCCGACCTCGAGCAGCGAGGCATTTCATTCGTTCTGGGCCTGGGGCGCCCTGATCGGGTCTTGCTCAAAATGGCCGGAGCGCTCTGCCCGGCGATCGTGATCGGCGACGAAAACCCGGTGCGAACGGGAGCGTTCTGGCGCGAGCAAGTCTCCCAGGAGCTCGCCGTTCCGCTGCGCTTCGTCGACTCGGACGTGGTGGTCCCGACAGTGCTCTTTCCCCGTGAGGAGTTCGCGGCGCGCACGCTCCGGCCCAAGATCCACCGGGTCTGGGACGACTACCTGAAACCCATCCCAAACCCCGCCGCGCGGGCGCGGTTCGAGAGTCCGCTCGCGGTCGAGAGCGTCCGTCTCGACGTGGAGGGTCTGCTCGATCGGCTCAAGGTCGGCGGCGCGGACGCCCTTCCGGGCTCTCGCGGGGGCGCGCTCGAGGCCGAACGAAGGCTCGCTCAGTTCCTCGCCCACCGGCTGCCGCGATACGCGGCCGAGCGCAACAATCCGACGCATTACTCGACCAGCGAGCTTTCAGCGCATCTGCATTTTGGACATGTGAATCCCCTTGTGATCGCGCTCGCCGCCCGATCGAGCGCGGCCCCGCGCGAATCGATCGACGCTTTTCTGGAAGAACTCATCGTGCGCAGAGAGCTGGCGATCAACTTCGTCGCGCGGAACCCGCGCTACGACCAGCTCGAGGGCTGCCCCGAGTGGGCGCGAAAGACGCTCGCCGCCCATGCCGGCGATCCCCGGCCGTATCTTTACACCGCGGCCCAGCTCGAGGACGGCGCGACCCACGACGCCGTCTGGAACGCCGCTCAAGAAGAAATGACGATCACCGGACGGATGCACAATTACATGCGGATGTATTGGGCCAAGAAGATCCTGGAATGGACGCCCGACCCGGCCGCCGCGTTCGCGATCGCGATCGATTTGAACGATCGTTACGAGCTGGACGGCCGCGATCCCAATGGTTACACGGGGGTGGCGTGGGCGGTCGGCGGCAAGCACGACCGACCCTGGCCCGAGCGGCCGATCTTCGGGACGATCCGCTACATGAACGAGTCGGGGCTGAGGCGCAAGATTGACTGCGCGGCCTATATCGAGCGGGTGCGGGGGCTCGAGCGAGGGCCGGCGGTTTGATCGACCCGGCGGCGCCGTTCAGGGAAGCGTGGAATAGATCACGATGTTGCCCGCGATCATGAGGGCGCTTTCGTGGGTGTAGCCCTTGCATTCGATGCCGGTCTGGCGTTCGAGGGCGCATCCGATGTCGAGCTTGGAATAGATGATGACCCAGTGGTCGTTGATCTTGACCCCCTCGAGCTGGGGAAGGTCGCGGCCGCCGCCGGCGGCCCTGGTGTACTGGACCATTGAGAGGTCCACGCCGACCTTGGTGGTGTAGAGCGGGTCGTCCTTGGGGATGGGGATCAAGGGGTTGTTGGGGAAGAGAGCGGCGACGAACCGGCGGAAGGCGGCGTCAAAGGCCGGGCTGCCGCAGGCGGCGTCGGCGAACAGGGTGCCCCCGCCGGGGTCGATGTGCTTGCGCAGGGCGTCCAGGTCTTCCTGTACAAACGAGAACGACGTCCGGCCGTGGATGTAGATCAGCGGGTAATAGATCAGGTCGGGGTCGCGGGGGAACAGGTCTTTCTGCTTGACCACGACGTTGAACGAGTAGGGAGGCTTGCCCAGGGCGTCCATCAGGTTGGGGATGGCAAGGGGCGCGATGTTCCAGTCGCCGGCGTATTTGAGCTTGCCGACCCGGATCGCCCCACGCTTGATCGCGGTCGCGCGCGGGTCGCGAACCGTCCGGACCGTCAGCTTGTCGGCCGGGGTCTCGCGCCCGGTCGCGTAGTCGACGATGTTCTGCCCGACCTTGATCGACTTGATCACCGCTGGCGATGTCGGGCTCCGTTCGGCCTGGTTCCAGTAGCACGACAGGTCGAGGGGGCTGTAGACGAGCACCGTCCGGCAGCCGTGCTCGACGCCCCAGAGCGGGTGGATGTCGGGCGAGAGCAGGTGCCTGGCCCGCCAGATCGGATGCTCCTCGGAAAGCGGCCGGAGCTTGAACTGGTCCTCGGGAAAGATCTCTTGCACGAGCTGCTTGAACCCGCGGTCGAATTCGGGGCTGCCGCAGCAGGCGTCGGCGACCAGGAACCCGCCCTGCTCCAGGTAATCGCGGAGCTTTTGCTTGGCCGCCGCCGAGAATTCGGGCGCTTTATGGCCGCTCATATAAGCAATCGGCGCCTGGAGCAACTCCGACACGGTGGCCAGCCCGGGGTCGACCACTTGCCATGTGAGCAGGGTCTTCCAGTCGCTCGAGACGATGTTCACCAGGTCGCGGATGTCGTCGGGGTCGTTCTGCCAGTCGTTCGCGGGGCCGTGGCGGAGCTTGTGGATGAGCACGGCCGCGCGGCCCTTGGCCAGGAACAAGATGGCAAAGCTGGTGGCCAGCACCGGGTCGTCCTCGGTGAGCGCTCCCCGCCAGAAGCCCGCCAGGCGGTCTTGCTCGTGGACGAGTTTTTCGGCCCCCTGCCGATACCAGTCGTACTGGCCCAGGAACCGCACCCCGGCCATCCGGCCCGCGCGCTCGAGCCCGTAGAGGTAATAGAACCGCCATTGCTGTCCGTTGCCGTAGTTTTGGCCGACCTGGAAATGGAGGGCGAGCCAGTTGAGGGCGTTCTGGATCCGCTTGTTGACCCCCCCCTTGCCGCAATCGACGATCGTGTCGCCGCGGAGGTATTCTTGATCCTGGAACCGCGACAGGCCCGAGATGATCAGGCTCGACAGGCCCGCGCAGGTCATGCTGGCGGTGGCGTTCGACGAGTCGGGGTGGTAGGCCCAGCTTCCGTCGGCTTTCTGGCTGTGCTCCCAGTATTCTCGAGCCCGCGCCCAGACCTCGGGCTTGACGGTCGCGCCGGCCTCGCTGGCCGCGTAGAGCGCCAAGAGCGCATATTGCGAGTTCGAGTTGTCGCCTGGCCGCCCCCGCTTGGTCTCGTTATAGCTCCACGAGCCGGGCCAGGGGATCGGGTCGTTGGCCTTGATCTGGGCGTTCTCGAGCCAGGCCACGTTGGCCGCGATGCGGAACTGGTCGCGCACGGGATCGGCCATGGCGTAGACCATCGTCTGAAGCGCGATCGAGTAGGTATTGCGCAGGTCGTCCGGGGACGAGCCGTGGAGAAACTCGATCGCCTTCCTGACCTCAGGCGAGCTCGGCTTTTCGCCCGCGGTGAGCAGGGCCAGCGTCACCAGGCTGGTCATACCCGAGCGGGCGTCCTTGTCGGCGTCGGCCCACGAGCCGTCGCCGCGCTGGGCGGATTTCAAATACCGGACCCCGTCCTTGATCGCGCGCTCGACTTCCTGAGCCGTGACCGCGGCCTCGGCGCGAGGCGCGACGGCCGCCATCATCAATGCGAGCGCGAATATCAGAATATGCTTAATGGTCGCGATCAGGCGCATGGGACGAGCTCAAGAGCCTTGGGCCCGCGCGGGGCCCAGGCGAGGCGATTTCACTCTCTCGCCTAGCATGTCATATCCGCCGCGTCTCCGGCAAGACGACCGGCCGCGATCCTGGAAGGGGACAAGGGGGCGCGCGATCTCGGGGGCGGACCGCGCGAGCCCCCTCGGTCACCGAGCGCCGAGACGCAGCCGCGCGTTTTTCCCGAAGCGGTCAAGGGCGAACACGCTCTTGCCGTCGGCGGCGACCAGAAGCGGACCAAACGCCAGGGCCTCGCCCGCCGCCGCAAGGTTCTGGGCGACGGACTTCGCCCGCGGCCGCCCCGTTTCCGGGTCGAACTCGAGCTCTCGTTCCCGAAGAACGCCGCTCGCGTCTCCCGGCCTCCGGGCCAGATACACCAGGCGGATGCGGCCGGCCTCCACGGCGATATTCGGGAACCGCTCGGTCGTGCCGGCCGGTTCGAGCGGTTGCCCCCCGGGTGCTTCCAGCGGCTTCGCGGCCACGATCCGCTCGCCATCCTCGGCCAGCTCGAGCCACCACAACTTGGAAGGACCAAAGACGTTCCGCCCCCCCTCGTGGCCAGGTACCGCGACCGCCGCGAAGACCAGGCGGCGAAGTCCGCGATCCCCCGAAACGACCGGGTCGTGTATCAGGATGGGGGCGTCCTCTGCCGGCTTGCCAGCCCACGAGACGAGGCGAACCCGCGACGGCCCCGCGCCGCGGGTGGACCAGTCCTCGCGGGAGTTTTCCCGAGCCTCCCCGTCGGAGCCACCGAGGTCGACGTCCGCCCGGTAGAGCCCGCCGTCGGCGGCCGGGAACAGGATCACGCCCGGCGAATCCGGAAGCCAGCAGGGGCGCCCGGTGGGGAGCGGATCGACCGGAGTATGCTCGATGACCGTCGCGTCGGGAAGCCGCAGCACGCCCAGGCCCCAGAGCGGTTCCTCGGAATCGTCGCGATGGGCGCGAACCCAGCGCCCCGCCGCCAGCAGACGCCCCTCGCGATCGCGCCAGGGCGACACCGATAAGAACCCCCAGCGCTCGTCGCCCTTCAGGCGGATCGGCTCGAGAGCCCCGGTCCGGGTATCGACCAGGACATGTTCACCTTTCAGACCGTTGGGCGATCCCACGGCGGCGGCGTCGGAAAAGGCGGGTCTGGGCAAATAGTAGTCCTTGGATTTCAAGGCGCCGCCGCGGATCCCGAATAACCCCAGTCCCAGCGCGGCCGTGGTCCAGCACACCAGCAGGGTGATCAATCCACGAATCAAATTCATCAAAGTCATTGTTCATATTCCTCGAGGAGGTTCGCGCCATGTCGGCGGCGAATCGCGCGGTGGAAACGATTCCAGGGAGCGTTCGCGGACGCTCGAGCCGCCGCGCTGGCCTCCCGGTCGCCGCGAGGGCGATCGGAGGGGCGAGACGGTCCAGCGTTCCGACCAAGGGCGGTCCAGAACGGGGATTCATGTGGTCAGGGCGACCAGAATCACGGACCAAGCATTGAGACCGGCGACTTGCCGGCCGGCCCCCGAAGCGGGCGAGAGGCGGGGGCGCGTGAACGGTGCCCGAGGGATCACACGGGACATGTCCTGTGTCGATCCCTGGGCAAGAGGGAGGCGTCGATCTTTTCGATCAAAATGTTCAATCGCGTCGAGCCTCGGCATAGGGGATGTCTTTTGGCCAACAACGAAGTCGGCGACGACGTCCTCACCTGAAGCAATTCATGGGCCACAACCGCCCCGGAGGGCGAAGCGCGGGCTTTTTCAGGCGTCGTTGCCAGATTGCAAGGCACAGGAGAGCCTACGGTTAGGTTGAATCTCCTCGGCTCGGTGGAATCGGGTCGGTGCTCGGCGATTCCAGCTCGTCGCGGCACGGCATTTTGCCGAGTGGGCCGGCAAGGTGCCGCGCAAGGGGGCAGCCGGACGGATCTCTGGCGTCGGTCGAGGTCGACGATTGGAAGGGTGGATGAAATTGCATGAACGGCGGGGACTGGATCAAGAATGCGGTAGAATGGGAACGTGGGGCGCGAGGCCGGCTGGCGGCGCATGGTTGGCCAAGTGGCGCTTGTGTCGGGTCTCCCAAACGACATAAGATGGCATCGTTCGGCGAGTCGAGCACGGGTCGGGGCCGCCGAGGTCCAGGGCCGTGTAAGGCGAGTCGAGCGTGCTTGTGCGTTTTGGTCGTCTCGTCGACCGCGCTCGTTCCGCCGCGCGACCGCGGGGCCGCGGCTCCTTTTCCACTGGGTGGGTCGTAACACTTCATGTCCACCGCCGGCGATCGGATCTCTCAGCTTCTTGACGAATTCCGCAATTCGCGCGACGTCATGGTCTCGGAACTCTCCAAGGTCATCATTGGCCAACGCGAGGTCATCGAGCTCATTCTCGCAGCCATCTTCACCAAGGGGCACGTCCTGTTGGTCGGCGTGCCGGGGCTGGCGAAGACCTTGCTCGTGAGCTCGATCGCACGCATTCTCGACGTCGGGTTTAAACGGATCCAGTTCACCCCCGACCTGATGCCCTCGGACATCACCGGCACCAACGTGCTCGAGGAGCCCGAGGCCGGACGCAGGGCCTTTCGCTTTGTGCCGGGGCCGCTCTTCGCGAACATCATCCTGGCCGACGAGATCAATCGCACGCCCCCCAAGACCCAGGCCGCCTTGTTGCAGGCCATGCAAGAGCGCGAGGTCACCGTGGGGCAGGAGACGATGCACTTGCCCGAGCCGTTCTTCGTGATCGCCACCCAGAACCCAATCGAGCAAGAGGGAACCTATCCGCTCCCCGAGGCCCAGCTCGATCGCTTCATGTTCGACGTGCGGGTCGGCTATCCCAGTCTGGACGAGGAAAAAAAGATCCTGCTGTCGACCACCCGAGGTGAGACGCCGGAGCTCAAGAAGGTGCTCTCGGGCAAGGCGATCGTCAATCTGCAAAAACTGGTGATGTCGGTGCAGGTCTCGGAATACACCGTCGACTACGTGACGCGGCTGGTGCGAGCGACCCGGCCGGACGACGAGAAATCGCCTCAGTTTATCAAGGATCTGGTCGACTACGGCGCGGGGCCGCGGGCCGGGCAAAACCTGATCCTGGCGGGCAAGGCGATGGCGGCCATGGACGGGCGGTTCAGCGTTTCGCTGGATGACGTCAAGAAAGCCGCCGTCCCCGTGCTCAGGCATCGCATCAACACCAACTTCCAGGCCCAGGCCGAGGGCCAGACCACCGACACCCTGGTGCGCAAGCTGATCACCGAAATCCGCGAGCCCGAAACCCCGAAATACGAACGTCAGCCTCCGAAATAACCGAGCCCGCCGCAAGGGCGCGGCCGTGCGCGAACCATCGGTCGGCCGCAACCGTTTCAGGAGTGGGAAGCGAGGAGGGTCGTCGTGGCTGGGACCGCCGAAAAATACCTGAAGCCCGAGGTCATCCGCCAGGTCGCGAGGCTCGACCTCCGCGCCAAATTCATCGTCGAGGGCTTCATCGCCGGCTTGCACGCCAGCCCGTTTCAGGGCTTCTCCGTCGAATTCTCCGAGCATCGCAAGTACTCCTCCGGCGACAACATCTCGGACGTCGACTGGAACGTCTTCGCCAAGACCGACCGCTTCTACGTCAAGAAGTTCCAGGCCGAGACCAATCTCACCGGCTACCTGGTCATGGACCTGTCGGGGTCGATGGGCTACACCTACCGTCAAGAGCTGACCAAGTTCGAATACGGCGTCAGCCTGGCGGCCGCCCTGGGCTATTTGATGATCCATCAACAAGACCCCGTCGGCCTGATCGCCTTCGATCAGAAGGTCCGCCAGAGCCTGGCGCCGGCCTCCAAACGGTCGCAACTGGGAAACATCTTGTCGCTGCTCGCGCGGCTGGCGCCCTCCGGCGTCACCGACATCCCCTCGAGCCTGCACCAGGTCGCCGGCATGCTCAAACATCGCAGCCTGGTCATGATCTTCAGCGACCTGCTGGGCGACCGCGACGCGATCCTCCGCGCCTTTCACCGCCTCCGCTTCGCCGGCCACGACCTGATCGTCTTCCACATCCTGGACGAGGCCGAGGCCGAATTCCCCTTCGAGGGCATGGTGCGGCTCGAGGACAACGAGACCAACGAGACGATCGAGGTCGACGCCGACGCGATCAAGGCCGATTACCTCGAGGAAGTCGCGCGGTTCCGGGCGGCCTACAAGGCCGACTGCGTCCGCGCCCGGATCGATTACGTCCCACTCCACACCGGAGTGGCGTTTGACAAGGCGCTCATGAGCTACCTGCTCCTGCGGCAGGCGCGCGCCTGAAGGAGGACCGGCCGTGGAAATGTCGCTCTTGAACGCGGGTCTGGCGGCCGGGGCCGCCCTCGCCGCGATACCAGTGATTCTACACTTGTTCATGCGTCAGACTCCTAAACAGGTGATCTTCCCCGCGCTTCAGCTCATTCGCGAGCGCCAAAAACGCTCGCGGAAGCGGCTCCGCGTCAAGAACTGGCTGCTCCTGCTGGCCCGGATGGCGGTGCTGGCGCTCATGGCGCTTGCGCTCGCGCGGCCCCGGCTCTATTCCGAAACCCCCCTGGGCGATGAATCGGCCCCGACCGCGCTTGGGCTGGTCTTCGACACCACCCTGTCGATGGACTACGTCGAGAAAGACAAGTCGCGGCTCGATCTGGCCAAGGATCGAGCCCGCGACATCCTGGATCGGCTTCCCGATTCGAGCCTCGTCTTCGTGGTCGATTCGGCCGCTCCCGGAGTGCCATCGGGTCTGCCGCCGGCGGCCGCTCGCAAGGTCGTCGACGGCCTCGCCGTGCACCCGGTCAATCGCACCCTGAACGCGGCCATGGCCCAGGTCTACGCCGGCGTCGCCGAGTGCGATCGGCCGGTCCACGTGGTCTATGTCTTGACCGATCTGGCTCGCTCGTCGTGGGCCGCCGATCAGCCGGCGGAGGGGCTCGACCTGATCGCGCCCAAGGCCCAGGCCAAGACCAAGTCCGCGGCCAAGCCCCGCACGGCGACGTTCATCATGAGCCTCGCGCCCCCCGATCCGCACAACGTCTCGATCGAGGAGATCCAGACCTCGGCGAGCATGGCCACGGATGGCGAGCCCCTGGGGGTCGCCGCCCTCGTCCGCTCGCAGGGCGCAGCGCCCGCGACCCGCACCGTCGAGTTCTATCTCGACGATAAGAAACGCGGCGAACAGCCCGTCACGATCACGCCCGGCGGCCAGGCCCTCGCGCGATTTCAGACCCCGCCCCGGTTCGGCGAGGGAGGCGTGCACCGCGCCGAGCTCCGGCTCTCGGGCGAGCCCGACCCGTACCCCGACGACGACCGCCGCTACGCCACTTTCAAGGTCCGGCCCGCGCTTCGCGCCCTCTTGATCGCCGACTCCACGATCGACTCCGAATTCGTCGCCGCCGCCCTCGACCCCGACCCCACCGCGGCTGCCCGCTCGGTCCGCGTCGACCGAACTCGGCCCGCGCAATTCTCGAAGATGCGC
The DNA here is from genome assembly GCA_027459775.1 of Planctomycetales bacterium. Classification (GTDB taxonomy): domain Bacteria; phylum Planctomycetota; class Planctomycetia; order Isosphaerales; family Isosphaeraceae; genus JAKBAP01. The sequence goes on from DAIDHE010000016.1 coordinate 9,669, forward strand.
CAGGACGGGCTCCGCGCGTTTTCCGCCGTCTTTCTGCTCTCCGTCGCCGAGCTCGACGACGCCGGCTGGGCGCTCCTCCTCCAATATGTGCGCGACGGCGGCGGGCTCGTCATCGCCCTCGGGCCCCGGACTTCGCTCGACAACTACAGCGGCGTCGTACCCAGCCAGTTGCTCCCAGCCAAGCTCGTCGGCAAGTCCGTCGCTCCCGAGGGCGCAACCTTCGGCAAGGTCGCCGACCTCACCCACCCGCTCTTCGACCCCATCGGCAAGGACCTTGCCGCTCAGCTTGGACTCGTTCCCATCTTTCGCCGCTGGAACGTCTCCCCGACCGAGAACGCCGGCCGCGTCCTCATCGCCTATTCCGACGGCGCGCCCGCGCTCCTCGAGCGCGTCTTCAAGGGGCCCCGATCGGGCCGCGTGCTCCTCTGGACCACCCCCCTGTCGCAACTCCCCTCGGCCGCCCCCGATCCCCGCAAGAATCCCAATCTCTGGAATTTTTTCCCCAACCCCAGCTCGGGATGGTCGTTCCTGGTTCTCATGGATCGATCGGTGTCGTATCTGGCGGGCGCGGCGGCCGAGCAGCTCAGTATCGAGGCTGGCGAGTCCGCGCTCGTCGCGCTCGACCCCCAGGCGCGGTTCAGCCGGTTTCTGCTGACCTCGCCCGACGGCAAGACCACCGAGGAACTGACTCCCTCGCCCACCAATCCGTTTCTCGAAGTGGTGGCGCCGCGGGCGATCGGGCAGTGGAAACTGACCGGCATCGGCCCTGACAATCAGACGACCGCAATGGGCTTTTCGGTGAACCCGCCGCGGGCCGAGAGCCGGCTGGCCCGGCTCGAGCCCCCGGATCTGGACGTGATCTTCGGCAAGGACGGCTACCAGCTCGCGCAGGACGTTCAGACCTTCAAGGACCAGGAACGCACCATGCGAGTCGGCCACGAGGTCTTCCCCTGGCTGATGTTCTTGATCATGCTGGTGATCACGGTCGAGAGTGTCATGGCGAATACGTTCTACAAGGAAGCCAAGGCGCCCCAGGCGGCCGGCGCGTGACCCCTCGCGTGGTCGCGGGCCGCGATCCTCGGGGCACCCGTGGGGTCGATCTTCGAAAGCGGCGAGCCCAGCATGATCAGGGGATTCTCCGTTAGTCTGACGCCGATCGCGGCCTGGCCGCTCGTCCTGGGCGCGTCGTTGGCGGTTTTGTGGCTGACCGTGTGGGCCTACCGCAAGCGGCTGCGCGGAGCGGCAGGATTCTGGCGGCACGCCGCCCTGGGCCTGCGGTTGGCGGCCCTGGCCCTCTGCTTTCTGGCCGCCCTCCGCCCCTCGGTGATCCTGAAGGAAAAGAAGCGCCAGGCCTCCTCGCTGGTCTTCATGGTCGACACCAGCACCAGCATGCGGATCGGCGACGAGGTCGGCGGCAAGACTCGATCCGAGGTCGCGCTCGCCGTCCTCGAGCAAGCGCGCCAGGCCTCGAAGGGGCTCGAGAAAGACCTGGACGTCAAGGTCTATGGCTTCGACCGCACGCTCTCCGAGCCCAAGGACGGCGCACTTCCGCCTCCCAAGGGAAACGAGACCGCCCTGGGCGCTGCCATGCTCGAGGTGCAGAAACGCCAGGAAGGCACCGGCAAGCGGCTGGCGCGGCTGGTCGTCATCTCGGACTTCACCTCGAACGCCGGCCTCAACCCCTTGATCGCCGCCGAACGATTGCGCGGGCAAGGCGTTCCGGTCTCCACCGTCGGAGTCGGCACCGAAAACGCCGGCGCTCAGTCCCGCGACCTCGCCGTTCGCGACCTGATCGCCAACCCCACCGTCTTCGTCAAGAACGAGCTCGTCGTCAAGGGCAGCCTGATCGCCCGCGGCTTCGCCAACCAGTGGCTCGACGTCGAACTGCTGGTCGAGGGCCAGGACGCACCCGTCGCGAAGATGCAGGTCAAGGCCCCGGAAGACGCCCAGGTCATCCCCCTGGCCGGCCTCAAGTACATCCCCCAAACTCACGGCGAAAAGAAGATCACGCTCCGGGTCGTCAAGCGCGACGGCGAGCTCGTCGAGAGCAACAACGAGGTCAGTACGTTCGTCACCGTCCTCTCCGGCGGCCTGAACGTCTTGTTCTTGCAAGGGCCGAATCTGACCTTCGACTATCGGTTCCTCATGCGCGCGATCGGCCGATCGCCCGACATCCTGGTGGAAGGGGCTTTGCTCCACAAACCGGCCGAGGACGGCAAGGGCGAGATCGACGACGCCGAGTTCACCCCCGGGCGCTACAACGTTTACATCCTCTCGGACATCGCCGCCAACTTTTTCACCCGCGCGCAACACAAGCTCTTGGCCGACGCCGTTCGCAAGGGGGCGGGGTTCATGATGCTGGGCGGGCACTCGAGCTTTGGCGCGGGGGGCTGGGCCGACACCGAAATCGCCGGCATTCTGCCGACCGCGATCCATCCCGGCGACGGTCAGCTCGAGCCGGAGGGGGGCGTCAAGTTCGTCCCCAGCAATCTCGGCCTGGACGGCTACCTGCTCCAGGTCGGTCCGACCAGGGCTGAAA
>DAIDHE010000021.1 GCA_027459775.1 Planctomycetales bacterium
CCGACTACGACAAGCTGTCGAAGGCCCTCAACCGCTTCATGCGCGAGGACCCCACGTTCCGCGTCCACGTCGACCACGAGACGAGCGAAACGATCATCTCGGGCATGGGCGAGCTCCATCTCGAGATTTACGTCGAGCGCATCCGCCGTGAATACAAGGTCGACTGCGTCGTCGGCGCGCCCAAGGTCAGCTACCGCGAAGCGCCGACGGTCGAGACCCCGTTCAACTATAAGCACAAGAAGCAAACCGGCGGCGCCGGCCAGTACGCCCACATCGTGGGCCGGCTGATCCCGCTCGACCCACAATCGCCTGAGCCCTTCGTCTTCGAGAACAAGGTCACCGGTGGGCGGATCCCGACCGAATACATCCCCTCGGTCGAGAAGGGATTCCGCGAATCGATGCACAAGGGCCCGGTCGCCGGCTACGAGGTCATGGGCGTGCAAATGCGGCTCGAGGACGGCTCGTATCACGACGTCGACTCCTCGACCATGGCCTTCGAGATCTGCGCCCGCGACTGCTTCCGCGAGACCTTCAGAAAGGCCGAGCCGGTCCTGCTCGAGCCGATCATGAAGGTCGAGGTCGAGGTCCCCACCGAATTCCAGGGGCCGGTCACCGGCGTGCTGTCGTCCAAGCGGGGCGTCATCCTGGGCGCCGAGTCGCGATCCGGCTACTCCGTCATCTCGACCGAGGTTCCCCTCGCCGAGATGTTCGGCTACTCGAACGACCTCCGCAGCATGACCCAGGGCAAGGGGAGCTTCAGCATGGAGTTCCTCAAATATCAAAAGGTTCCGGTGCGTTTCCAGGACGAGCTCGTCAAGAAAGCCCAGATCGCCAAGGCGACGGCCTGAGCGAGCCGATCGGGTGGACGATCCAAGAACTCCCCGGGCGACCGGGGAGTTTTTTTTTGCGACTCGATTGATCCACACTGATTTCCACCAGGGTGTTGACCGCCGCCCCCGCGCCTGGCATAACACCTTGATCCATCTTTTCGCTCGTCCCAGCGCGCTCCGGTTCCGTCTCGGAAAGGAGACTCGTCATGGCGTCCTCGCCCTCCGCGGAAACTGCTCCGCGCTCCCGGCTCAGATCCTGGCTGGCGAAACCGCGGGTCTCGCGGTCGTGCGCGGCACTGCTCATCGTGGCTCTCCTCGCCTTCATTGGCCTGGAATCCCACACCCTCTGGGGCGAATGGGCGCTCCTGCTCGCCGACCTGGGCCAGTCCGAACAATCAACCGTCATCGCCTATCCCGATATCATGCCGATCATGAACTACGCCCAGCGGCCGCCCAACTGGTTCCACGACGAGCCCGGCGAAAGCCTGCTCTGGCAGCGCTGGGTCGACGGCGTCGGACATCGCTGGTTCCATCTCGGCAAGGGCGAGCTCGATCCGGGACGCATCACCGGAACCGACTTCCCGTTCCAGGTGCGGCCGATCGACGAACCGGTCGTCGAACCGCGCGGGGGCGAAATCTGGACAAGGCTGCCAGGGCGGTCGCCGGTCGTGGTCGCCAAGCTCGCAGGCGCCACCTGCGTCTACCCCCTGCCGGTACTCGCCAAGGTCCAGGTCGTCAACGACGTCGTCGCCGGCCGACCCTATCTGATCGTCTGCGACGCCCACGTGCCTTCGCAGGCCTCGGTCTCGGTCTACGACGCCCTCTGGGACGGCCGCCGGGCGACCATGGCCCCCACGGGATACTACGTCGACGCCCACCCACTCCTTTTCGACCGCCGCACCCAGAGCCTCTGGACCGAACGCGAATCCGAGCTGGTCGCCCTGGCCGGCAAATCCAAGGGCGCGCGGCTGCCCCGGATCGACCAGCCGGCCCCGACCCCCTGGAAAGACTGCCTGGCGCGCGGCGAGACCATTCGCCTGGTCGTCGGCGCCGATCGCACCCACGCGATCCCCGTCGACTGAGCGGGCGCTTGACGCGCTCAAGCCCCGTCCGCTAACGTGCGTTATCTCATGGAATTAGGCGCGGCCGGCCGGCCCACGGCCGACCGCGACATCGCCATTCGCCGATCCCGCGCGGGGATCGCGGATTCGTTTGATTGTTGGGAGCGACGCATCACGATGTCCACGACTGAAAAATACGTTTACTCGTTTGGCAAGGGCAAGGCCGAGGGCCGCTCCGATATGAAGGAGCTCCTGGGCGGCAAGGGCGCAAACCTCGCCGAGATGAGCCTGATCGGCATCCCCGTCCCCCCCGGCTTCACCCTCACCACCGAGGTCTGCGGCGACTATTACGCGAACGACCGCCGGCTTCCCGAGGCCGTCAAGCCCCAGGTCGAGCAGGCGCTCGCTCTCATGGAAGACGCCGTCGCCAAGAAGTTCGGCGACCCCGCCGATCCCCTCCTGGTCAGCGTACGCTCAGGCGCGGCCCTGTCGATGCCTGGAATGATGAACACGATCTTGAATCTCGGCCTCTCGGATCGATCAGTCGAAGGGCTCGCCAAGAAGACCGGCAACCCCCGCTTCGCCCTCGACGGCTATCGCCGGCTGATCGACATGTTCGGCTCGACCGCCATGGGAGTCGAGCACGAACTGTTCGAGCACGAGCTGCACTCCCTGAAACAAGAGCGCGGCGTCAAGCTCGACACCGAGCTTTCGGCCGACGATCTCACGGAGCTCGTCAAGCGCTACAAGGCCGTCTATCAAAAACAGGTCGGCGAGCCGTTCCCCCAGGATCCCAAGGAACAGCTCTGGAAGGCCATCACGGCGGTGTTCAACTCGTGGATGGGCAAGAAGGCCGTCGAGTACCGCCGGATCGAACGGATCAGCGGGCTCAAGGGGACGGCGGTCAACGTCCAGGCGATGGTGTTTGGCAACACGGGCGAGGGCTCGGGCACCGGCGTGGCGTTCACCCGCGACCCCAACACCGGCGAGGACGAATTCTACGGCGACTATCTGATCAACGCCCAGGGCGAGGACGTGGTCGCCGGCATCCGCACCCCCGAGCCGATCAGCCGGCTCAAGGACGAGATGCCGAAGGTCTACGACCAGCTCATGGCGATCCGGACCAAGCTCGAAAAGCACTACAAGGAAATGCAAGACATCGAGTTCACCGTCCAGGACGGCGTGCTCTACATGCTCCAGACGCGGACGGGCAAGCGGACCGGCACGGCGGCGGTGCGGATCGCGGTCGAGATGGTGAAAGAGGGGCTGATCGACGAGACGACGGCGATCAAGCGGGTGAGCCCCGAGAGCCTCAATCACCTGCTCTTGCCCCAGCTCGACCCCAAGGTTCCGCGCAAGGCGGTGGCGCGGGGGATCGCGGCCAGCCCAGGGGCGGCGTCGGGCGTGGTGGTGCTCTCGGCCGAGGCCGCCGTCCACCACGACGAGGAAAACCCCGGCGTGCCGATGATCCTGGTCCGCAAGGAGACGAGCCCCGAGGACGTCGCCGGCATGCACCTGGCCCAGGGCATCTTGACGGCGACCGGCGGCAAGGCCAGCCACGCGGCCGTCGTGGCCCGCGGCTGGGGCAAGCCCTGCGTCGTCGGCTGCGAGGGGATCGCGATCAACGAAGCGGCCGGCACGGTCGTGATCGGCGGCCACACGGTCAAGGTCGGCGACTATCTCACGATCGACGGCGGCTCGGGCGACGTCATGCTCGGAAAATCGCCGACCGTCGACCCGGCGATCTCCGGCGACTTCGCGACCCTCATGACCTGGGCCGACCGCCATCGCACGCTCAAGATCCGCACCAATTCGGACACCCCGGCCGACTCGGCCCGCGCCCGGGCCTTCGGCGCTGAGGGGATCGGCCTCTGCCGGACCGAGCACATGTTCTTCGGCGACCAGCGGATCGTCGCCATGCGCAAGATGATCCTCGCCGACGACCAGGCCGGGCGCGAGGCCGCCCTGGCCGAGCTCGAGCCGTTCCAGCGCCAGGACTTCGTCGGCATCTTCGAGGCCATGGACGGGCTCCCGGTCACGATCCGCCTGTTGGACCCGCCGCTCCACGAGGTCCTGCCCCACGACGACAACCCCGCCGGCCAGGCCGAGGTCGCCCGCCAGCTCGGCGTCTCCGTCGAAAAGGTCAAGCGCAGGGTCGAGCAGCTCCACGAGGCGAACCCCATGCTTGGCCTGCGCGGATGCCGCTTGCCGATCAAGTTCCCCGAGATCGGCGACATGCAGACCCGGGCCATCATCCAGGCCGCCATCCAGGTTCAGAAGGCGGGCAAGAAGGTGCTCCCGGAGATCATGATCCCGCTCGTGGGCGTGGTCGAGGAGCTGACGATCCTCAAGAAGCGGGCGATCGCGGTCGCCGAGGCCGAGATGAAAGCCGCCGGCGTGACGGTCGAGTACCAGATCGGCACGATGATCGAGATCCCCCGCGCGGCCCTGACGGCCGATCAGATCGCCGCCGAGGCCGAGTTCTTCTCGTTCGGTACCAACGACCTGACGCAGATGACCTTTGGTTTCTCGCGCGACGACATCGGCTCGTTCATGCCGGCCTATGTCGAGCAAAAGATCTTGCCGATCGACCCCTTCCAGACCCTGGACGTGACGGGCGTGGGGCAGTTGATCGAGATGGGCGTCAAGAAGGGCCGGGCCGCCCGCCAGGCGAAGCACGGCCAGCACCTGAAGGTCGGCATCTGCGGCGAGCACGGCGGCGACCCTGACAGCATCGCCTTTTGCCACGCGGTCGGCATGGATTATGTCTCGTGCAGTCCCTTCCGCGTCCCGATCGCGCGCCTGGCCGCCGCCCAGGCCGCGCTCTCGGGGGGCAAGACCACGGCGCGGGATAAATAAGCCCGCGCCCCGTCGGGCTGACAACGGTCGGGTCAGCGCGGGTTCGAAATCCCAGAGCTGCACCCTGGGCTATCCTCTCTCCCCTCGGTGGGGCGAATACGCATCGGTCGCGCCTGGGCGCGAAAAACACACGTTTTCACTCCAAAGGACTGAGAGGTTATCGCCCAGGGTGAAACCCTGGGCTGGCCTTCGCCGCGTCAGGCTTTCTTGCTGTATGCCTATTTCTTCATCAGCTCACGGGTCGCCTCCAGATACCGCTGCCACTGAAACGCGGGGCCGGGGTCGACCTTGTTGAGCTGAACATGGTAATGACCGAGAATGCCTTGATATTTCGCGTAGTCCGCGGCTTCGAGCTTACGCGGAATCAAGGCCCCGGACGCGTCGCGGGGATAGTCGGGTTTGATCCTGGGAAACAGCGTGCAGAGCGTGGCCGTCAACCGCGCGAGCGCGTTGTATTGCTGGGGCGTGAAGTCGTACTGACGTAGCTTTTTCCCCTGAATCGTCCCCTCGACGGGCTTGTCGCCGCAAGGCCTGAGCACGTCCTTCGAGCGCGACGCGGACGAATCCGGGACGATGATCCGGAGCCGGCCGTCGGAGTCGCGCGCGTACCAGTCGCCCAGTGGGTTGGGCTCGTCGACGGGATAGGCCCCGATGTTCGCGATCTCGATCCCGATCGAGCGCCCGTTGGCAATCGTGGCGTGCTGGGCGGCCTCCTTGACGTCCAGGGTCTGATAGATGGTGCCGTCGAGGTCGAGCATGAAATGCACCGACAGTCCGCGCACGTCTTGCAGGATCTCAAAACAGCGCCTGGATGTGCCGCGGGCGTCGAAATGGATCACGAACTGGTCGACGACCCCGGCCAGGGTCTCGAGATCCCAGCCGCCGCCGCGAACCCGCTCGACATCGGACCGCGAAAGGTTCCTCAGCCGCGAGGTGTAGCGGTTGGGGCGCTTGAGATTGGGCGTTTCCCCCTTGCCCCATGCGGCCTCGTCGATCGGGGCGAATCTGCGCTCGACGCGATAGGCGTCGTAGCCGCCGGGATCGGTCCAGAGCACCACCTTGGCCGTCGTGTGGTAAAGCTGTCCGCAGACCATGATCTCGTCGCCCAGCCGCTCGACCCTTTGACCGATGCCCGGCGGGCCGGCCTTGGGCGCGGCCGGCCGAGCCTGCGCGCGGACCTCGCGACCACCCAATCCCCAGCAGACGGCCGCGGTCGCGACCAGCCCCGCCATCACGACCAGAACCCGGACCATCCGTCGTCGCATCGCTCGCTCCTCACGTTTTCACGGCCCCTTCGCGATTCCTCGCGCCAGGCGCGCCTCCGA
>DAIDHE010000029.1 GCA_027459775.1 Planctomycetales bacterium
TGGGGCGGGCGGCGTCTTTCCATTTCGCCAGGGTGGGGCTGACCGCCGCCGCGGCCAGCGTTCGCGAGCCCGATCCGCCCTCCTGATCGAAGAGGGCCGTGTTCTGCTCGTCGGGGTTCCAGGGCGTGGCCGAGCCCCCGCTCCGCATCGGAAGCAGGAACGCCAGACCGACGCCCACCGCGAGACACGGTGTCAACAAATGCACGCGAATCATGAAGACCTCCCGGTTGATGGGTTTTCCTCGACCAAACTCACGAACGCGAAACGACCCACGCGATGCCGGCCGCTTTATGTTGCACCACCGCCGAAAGTCGGCCGTGAATTCAACCCGCTCGCGACGACTTCTTCTTGGTTTTCTCGTCCTCCTTCTTGGGGATTGGCTTGCGGAGGATCTTGGCCAGCGTCCGGCTCTGAGCCGTGCTCAAGACGTCCCAGATCGCGGCGTCGAAATTGGCCAGGCGCTGATCGAACGATCGCTGCGCCCCGGCGAGTTGTTTGTCGGCCTCGGCTTGATCGAGTGCACCTTTGGCTTTGGCCCCATGGACCCTGAAGCAATCCGTATTGAAAATGTCATGGGCTTTCCTCCAGAAAACTGCTCGACCCTCGAGCGCCAGTCCGATCGACTGCCTCTGCCATTTTGCCAGTTGAAGCATCGCAGCCAGCTCGGGATCGAGCAGGGCGCGCGCGCCGCGCATGATCCAGAGTCGCCTCTTCAGCTCAGTCCGCTGGCTCGGCTCGAGGACGGCGTCGAGAAGGATTTCCTCGGCGTGAGAAACGACACTTGCACGCAGCCGCTGTCCCGACTCACGGACCCGAGAAACCATCGCCGGGGTCGGTGTCATTTCCCACTGCTCGGGCGGTAATTGACGAGTCATCGTCATCCCATGGGTTCCTCGCATGAGCCATTGCCTCTGCGAGTCGCAAGCAATTTCATTGAGCTTCTTCCCCAGATCGATCTGTTTGGCGGTCAAGCCGGTCAGAGTGCCCCACTTCTCCGTATAGAAGCTGTCGAGAATAAGCCGAAAGAGATCGCTGCAAACCACTCCTTGGAAATGCCGCCAATCCTGGTTTACGGCCAGCCTGATAATCTCCTCCAGGTAACCGCGCCTCGTCTCGGCGTAGGGCTCGTCGGGAGGGAAGACCTCGGGAATCATTGAATAGCGACCCTCCCTGGGCGGTATGATCGGTTTGCCGGCGAGCCTGCGCCATTTCTCTGCCTGAGGCGGCGTCAGGACGCACTCGAGCAAGATGGCCTCCATGTGGCCGACCACGAACGCCTTGGCGTGCTCAAAATCCTCGGCTTTGAGTGGGGGCAAGCCATTTTCTCGGGACCGGACGAGCCAATGGCGCAGAGTTTTTCGTGTCGTCGCGTCCATCTCAAGAATGAGCTCCAGCTGCTCCTTGGTGAGCCCGACGGCGCTGGCGTCGCCCTTGCGCTCGCCGAGCGCCGCGAACAGCGGCGAGACCGAGGGCGAATTGAGCCGGGCGGCCTCGATTCGAAGCGCAGGAGGAAGATGGTCGAGCGACTGAATCTCGGCCGCCGGTTTGGGATTGGTCTGGGGTGCCTGGCACGCCAGGCACAGGGCGAATCCCGCGAGAGTGGTGAGCATGATCCGCCGCCCGATTGTAGGACGTCAAAAGGCCGTGGATACGTTGGGGGCCGTTGGTACAGCAAAGTCGAAGCGCGGGCGCGAAATCAGCCGGCCCGCGACGACTTCTTCTTGGTTTTCTCGTCCTCCTTCTTGGGGATTGGCTTGCGGAGGGTCTTGGCCAGCGTCCGGCTCTGGGCCGTGCTCAGGATGTCCCAGATCGGGGCGTCGAAATTGGCCATTCTCTGGTCGAAGTTGCGTTGCGAAATCTCGCCGAGCGCCTGATCCTGCACTCGCTCTTCCGCGGTCATGACGTGTCCGGTCGCGTGGAGCCTGTCGAAAAGCGGCAAGGCCTCACTCATCCTCGCTTGACGCGCCTCCGACATGAAAGTGGCCCGTCCCTCGAGCTTCAGCCTGATCATGTCCCGTTGCCATTTCGCGAGTCGGAGGATCCCCGACAGCTCGGGGTCGAGCAAGGCGCGGACGCCCCGATTGATCCAGAGCCGCCGCTTAAGTTCGGTTCGCTGGCTAGGTTCGAGAACGGCCCCGAGGAGGATCTCCTCGGCATGGGACACGACGCTTTCTCGAACCCTTCGTCCTGGCTCCGAGAGACGGGATATCATCGCAAGGGTTGGAGGGAGTTCCGAATAATTGGCCAGTCGGGTATGTTCGAAGTTGATCCCTGGAATCCCTTGCAAAAGCCACTGCTTGTGTGCGTCGCAGGCGATCGCATTGAGTCTCTTGGCGAGATCGATCTGCTCGCCCGTCAGGTCAGGCAGAACCCCCCATTTCCTTGTCTGGTTGATATCGAGTATTAGCTCAAAAACGTCGCTGCACGCCCCGACACGTTTCCACATGTCCTGAGTACTCGCAAGATTGAGAATCACCAAGGCGAAGCTCTCCGCTGTTTCCTTGGGAGGGTCGTCCGGTGGGAGCTCAGGGATGAGTGTATAACGCCCCTCCCTGGGCGGCATCACCGGCTTGCTGGCGAGTTTGTGCCAGTCCGCCGCATGGTTCGGCGTAAGGACGCGTTCGAGCGCGATGGCCTCCATGTGGCCGATGACAAAGGCTTTGGCTTTGTCAAGATCCTCGCCGGTGAGAGCGGGCGTGCCCTTCGGTTGGTTGCGGCCGAGCCACCGGCGCAGCGTCTTTCGCGCCGTCGCGTCCATCTCGAGAACGAGCCCGAGCTGTTCCTTGGAGAGCCCCGCCGCGCTGACGTCGCCCTCGTGTTTTCCGAGCGCCGCGAACAAAGGTGACGCCGGGGGCGAACCGAGCCGACCGGCCTCGATTCGCAGCGCTGGAGAAAGCTCGGCGACCGTCTGGGTCTCGGTCGCCTGCGTGGGCTTTTCTTGCGGCGCCTGGCAGGCCAGCCAGGCTCCAAGATAGACAATCGCGTGAATCATGATCCGTCTCCGACTGACGTCAGGTGGAGGCTGCGATGTGACTTAGGACGCGGGCGGGCAAAGGGGCCCTCCGGAGAAGCCATTCTGGACGCTGCACGAGCCCTTTCCACCGTTTTGTACGCTACACGCCCCCGTGTTGCCGGTTCCCAGAACGGTGCACTGAACGTTCGTCGTACCCGCCGTGACCGAGCAGAAATCCGTAGCCAATGTGCTTCCTGAAGTCACCGAGCAGAAATTCTGGCTGGTGCTGGACGCGTCAGAGCTGCACTGGTTCGGCGCCCCTGCCATGCCGCTCACCGTTACCGAGCAGATGCTCGGAGTTGATCCGCTGCTGATCACGGAACATGTTCCGTTCGATGCCGATCCAGGCGCGGCGCCGGCATTCTGGCCAGTGCTGCAAGATTGGCCGGACGCGGCCGCGCCGCCAGGGGTGGAGACCACGGAACAGTTGGTTCCCGCGCCGCCGTTGGGTAACCCCGTGGTGGTGCATGTGGGGATATTGGGAGTGTTGGGAGAGCCGTAGCCCTGTGCGCTACATGCGCTCGTCGGAGGGCTGTTACCCACGCTGCAAAGCGTAGGATTGGGAGGAACGTTTGGGCCACCTTGCGCCCCGGACGAGCAAAAGTTTGCACCGTAGTCTGATCCCATGATCGAACACTGTCCCGGCTTGCTGGACGTAATAACGGAACACTGGTTCGAAGATTTGCCGACAGTTGTGGAGCATGTGTTGAAGGTGTTCCCCCCGGTCGTGACCGACACGACGATTGGCACGATGTCAGGGTTCGCGCACCCCTCGAGCACCGAGAGCTGGGTTTCGAAGCTCGCGAGCCGGACGCCCTGGGGTTCCTTGTCGAGGACCAGCGAGCGGACGCGGGGCTTGGGGCGGGCGGCGTGTTTCCATTTCGCCAGGGTGGGGCTGACCGGCGACGCGGCCAGCGTTCGCGAGCCCGATCCGCCCTCCTGATCGAAGAGGGCCGTGTTCTGCTCGTCGGGGTTCCAGGGCGGGGCCGAGCCCCCGCCCCGAATCGGAAGCAGGAACGCCAGACCGACGCCCACCGCGAGACACGGGGTCAACAAATGCACGCGAATCATGAAGACCTCCCGGTTGATGGGTTTTCCTCGAGCAAACTCACGAACGCGAACCGAACCACTCGAACTCGAAACCTCCGAACGAACTACCTCCTCGACCACTCAACGCCAGCCTCAAGGCGGCCGTCGCCGATTTCCAGGATCTCGGAACGGGCAACGACTTTCTGGTCGGACGCAACGGCGTCGACGCGATAGCGCCCGTGGGCAACATTCGTGATCAGGAACCGACCCGACGCATCGGCGCGGGTCGACCAGACGATGCGCTCGCCACCGGCCTCGATGGCGGAAAGGCGCAGCGTGGTCTCGGGATCAAGATCGCCGAGCGCGCCCGCGATCCGATGGGGATGCAAGGTCGCGTCGCGGGTGATCTCGCGTAGCGAACCCGGGGTGGTGAAGTAGGCGAATTGGCGGATCGCGGCGGTGTCGCCGGGCGGCACGGCGAACACGAAAGAGGTCTCGTCCGCCGGAACCCCGCCGGCGCGGAAAAAGCCGTTCTCGTCGGTCTCGAGCCTGCGCAAATAACGGCGGAAATCGCCGGCGTCCTGCACATAGACCTCGGCCTTGACGGCCGGGCTGCCGTTTTCCCAGAGCACGAAGCCCGAGACCTCGCGGCTATCGGGCTCGTCGAGATCGACCTTGGTCCAGATCCCCGGCGCGAGCGAGCTTTCGGTTCCGGGCGCGACGTACAGGCCGCGGGCGAAGGTCAGCCGGCCCAAGACGTCGAACCCGCGGACCCGGCAAGGCCCGGCGGGCAGGCCCTCGCAGGCGAATTCCGAGGCGTCGCTCGACCACGCGATCCGCGACCCACCGGCCCGCGGCTCGATCAGGACCGGCAAAAAGGCGTACGGCCCAAAACCCCGCGCCGACCCCGTCGCCAAGGAAGGCTTCGCGACGGCCTTGAGAAGCGCCCCCGCAAAAAGTCCAGGCCTCCCCAAAGGCGTCAGGTCGCTTTTGGGGCGCGCCAAGACCGACTCCGGGCGCGCCTTCAGCTCTGTCCATAGCCGCGCGATCGGCGACAGGGCCGTGTAAAACGCCCTCTCGGTCGGGAAATCGGCCGTTGCGGCAGGCACGATCCCAAGCGCTTCGGGCAGGTCGCCAAGTGCCGCCGGCGCCGGTTTGCCTGACACAAAAACCTGGTTCGACCTGTCGAGGTCGTAGCGCCCGATGCACAACAGCGGCGAGCCCGGCTCGGGGTCCGAAACGGCGATCAATCCCCGGCGCGAGGGCCCGCCCAAGCCCCGGAAGACGACCACCGAATCGCCCGGACCCACGGGCGCTGTCGGAAATGCCAAGACCCACCGATGCGGGATCAAGAAGAGGGTCGCCGGGCGCTTCATGGCGGGGCCGAGCCGCACCGTCAGCGACCGCGACTTTTCCAGCGCCACGTCCAAGAGGGCACCAAGGCCGTCCTGAACCACGATCATGTCCCTCACCGCCGGAGTTAGCCCAGCCGCTGTGTAGAGAAAGGTCCGCGATCCGACGCTTAAATGAGGGAATTCATAGCGCCCCTGGGCGTCGGTCAAAGTCTCGGCCTCGACCGGAAGCGCCTTGAGCGGGCCTAAATTACCGCCCCCCCCCGCATAACCCAGTTTGACCAATTCGTCGAGCCTGACCGAGCGTACCTGGGCCAGGGCGACGGGATTTCCCGTTTCGTCGACGACCCGGCCGCGAACCGCGCGGAAGCGGTCGAGGTGATAGAGCTCCTCGGGGATGCGCTGAAACGATTCACGGCTTTTGCGCCATTGCTCGACGCGGCCGCCTTCGCGGGGAGTGGCGATCGAGAGCGCGACCACGAGGCCCTGGATCGTCACGACGATGAGCGCGAAACCCAGCGAGAGCCGCGCCAGGGCGCTGGCCTTGCCCAACGAGCCGAGTTGGAAGGGACGATGGAGATTCACGAAAGCACCGATGCGGGGACTTGGACAAGAACCGCTCGACACCCGATACGAATCAACCGTTCCACGACTGGATGAATGATAATAGAGCGGTCCTGTGACGCGCTGTCAAGCCCCAGCTTTTTCTTATTGGATTGGTTTTTGTTCGTCGTCGGCGCCTGGTCATCTCGGCCGCGCCCCCTTCCGAGAGCGCAGGGGATTTCGATAAACTACGCTATGCTGTGATGGGGTTGTGGGCGCTTTCGGGTGAGTGAAGATCGAGCGTGCGCGGTCGGGTTTCGGGGAGGGTTGTTCATGAATCGCGAGCGGCAGCCTCCAGCCGGGGCTGAAGACACCCTCTGCCAGCCCACCGAGGGTGCCCCCGCGCCCCTGACCGAGGCCCCGACCGCGCTGGCGGCGACCGCCATGGCCCCGACCGCGCTGGCGGCCGCCGCGCTCGCCGCCCCGGTCGAGGCGGCGACTGCGCTCACGCCCACGGAACGTGCGTCGGAGGTACAGCCCCAGGAGACGCTCGCGCCGGTGGATCAAATGGCGACCCAGATCCCCACGCAGGCGCCCGAGGGGTCCGAATCGCCCTCGATCCCCAGCGACGTCGGATCCGGGCCCTCGCTGGATTCGCTGGGGGCGGAGGAATGGGACAAGCTCCCACCCCCCGTTTTCGAGGTCGGCCGCGCGGTCTTTGGCAAGTACCGCTTGCTCGAGAAGATCGGCGAGGGGGGCATGGGCGAGGTCTGGCGGGTCACGCACCTGCACCTCGAGACCGAGCGGGCGCTCAAGATGATTCGCCCCGAGTTCGTCCAGAGCGGCAAGGGCTGGCGGCGGTTTCGCCGCGAAGCCCAGCTCATGGCCAAGATCGATCACCCCCACGCCGTCGCCGTCTACGATTTCAAACGCGCCCACTCGATGGGCTATATCGAGATGGAGCTCGTCCGCGGGCGCAGTCTGCAACAGATCTTGAAGGCCGGCCAAGGGGCCGCGATGCCGCTTGCGCGGGTCGCGGAGATCGTCGACCAGCTCTGCGACGTGCTGCAAGCCGCCCACGAACACATCGACGAGCGCTCGGGCAAGTCCAAGCCGATCATCCACCGCGACCTGAAGCCGTCGAACCTGATGCTGATCGAGCGCAAGGACCGCGAGGGGGAGACGCGGCTCAAGGTGCTCGACTTTGGCATCGCCAAGATGATCGAGGACGACGGGGCCGTCGAGCTGACGGGGGCCGGGGATCTGGTCGGCACGCCGGCCTACATGAGCCCCGAGCAGATTCGCGGCGGCTTTGACCGGGACAACGCGACCCGGCCGATCGAAGCGCGGAGCGACATTTATTCGACCGGGGTGGTGCTTTATCACCTGCTGACCGGCTCGCCGCCGTTCCAGGGCAACAAGATGACCGTCCTGGCGGCGCATCTCAATTCGACCCCGCGTCCGTTCAAGCTGGTTAACCCCGCGGTCGATGTTCCGGCGGCCGTGGAAGCTGTGGTGCTCCGCTGCCTGGAAAAGGATCCCGACCAGCGGCCGGCGTCGGCGCGGGAGCTCAAGGAACTGTTCCGCCAGGCGGTCGCCGGCGCGGTCGAGCCAGTCACGGCGGTCTCAACCGCGCCCGAGACGGTCGCGGCCGTCGTTCCGGCTTCGAGCCGGGTGCCTCGTTACGCCTTCGCCGCCGTGGCGGCCGCCGTGATCGCGGTCGGGCTGTTCGCGGCGTTCCGGGGCCCCGGGGCGAACGCCCCCGGATCGCTCGCCAATACGTCCAGGCCCACGCTCGACCCCAAGGCGACGCTGGTCTCGCCGACGAAAACGCCGGGCTCGATCTGGAGCCCGGAGGGCTACGTGGTCGTCGATGACGGCCAACGCGTCGCCGGCAAGCCTTCTCTGCCGCTCAAACTCCGCCGGTCCAGGGACAGCGTCGAGTTCGATTACTACAAGGATGGGCTCTATCTGCCGGTGGGCTATTCGGCCGAAAGCGCCCAGGGCGAGAGCCTGGTCGGCCGCTGGCCCAAGGTCGTGGTCCGCCAGCGTGACGGCGTTCGGTTCATTCGCATCCCGGGTGGAGTCTTTCGGCGGGGCGACACGCGGGGCGGCGATCCGCTTCCTGATTCCCCTGGCAACCCTTGCACGCCCCACTACGTTCGCGTGCCCAGCTTTTACATCCAGGAGTCCGAGGTCACCAACGGCGAGATCAAGTATTACCTCGCCAATTCCCGCCCCGAGGACCAAGCGCTTCTTGATACGTGGCAAAAGCATCTTGAGGATTTGTCCAAGAGCTTTGACCTCTCAGCCGAGCAATTGCAAAGGTATCCGGCGGTGGGCGTCGACGCCCGGGTCGCCCGGCGATACGCGGCGTCGGTGGGAGGGCTGTTGCCGACCGAGTCCGAGTTCGAATTCGCCGCCAAATCGTGCATCGAACCCAATTTGTTCTCGTGGGGCCAGAACGCCCCCGCGCCGGGCCAGCCCCCGCGGGCCAATCTCGCGTCCGAAGCCAACACCGTTCAACCCGCCGAAGTGATGAAGACGCTTTCCGATAAGACCGATCAGGGCGTGTTTGACATGACCGGAAATGTCCGCGAGATCTGCGCGGATTTGTATGAACCGTATTCCGTCCTTGATCCCGAGAAGCACGCCTCGACTGAGAATCCGGTTCAAGATCAACGCGAGAGCGACGCGACAAGCGAGGACGCGAAGGCCAAGGTCGTGGTGCGAGGTGGTTCGTTTCTCACGCCCATGAGCCAGGCCTATGCCTTCTATCGTTGGCGAGAGACGGCGGACGCGATACCCGACGACGTCGGTTTTCGGGTCGTGCTCGAGTGCCCCGAGGCGCCCGAGCCGGAATAGGCGGCTCGCGGCGTAGAATGGAGCAACGGCACGGACCCGGAGACTCGCGTCATGAATCGATTCGCCGCACGCTCGAGCTGGTTCCTGATCGCGCTCATGATCTCGGCGCACCACGCGCGGGCCCAGAACGCGCCCACGAGCACGAGGCGTCCCGAGGTCTGGGCGATCACGGTCGGGGTCGGCAGATTTGATCGCGGGAACTTGCCCGAGAGCGCTGAGCCGGCGCGCGACGCGACTCGTGTTCATCAGTGGATTCGACGGGCAGGCTGGGACGAACGCCACGTGCTGCTCGTGCGCGACCAGGGCTCGGTCGAGCCCGGCCGGCCCGATGCGCCCTCGCCGACGATTCGGCCCACGGCCTCAAATCTCGATTGGGCCGCCGGACCGTGGCTCTCCGCGCACGCCAGGCCGGGCGACGTCGTGGTCCTTTATTTCGCCGGCCAGGCGCGGGCGCGGCTTGTCGAGCGCGGGCCGGGGCTCGAGCGGGGGGTCGAGTACTTGCTCATCACGACGGACGGCCAGGCCGCGGAAGGGGCGATGCAAGGCTGGTCGCTCGACGGGCTGGTCGAGGAATGCGCGCGGCGGAAGCTCAAGCTCGTCTGCTGGCTGGCGACCGCGCTCCCCGAGCCCAAGGGCTATCGCGACGGCCCCAGCGCCCCGAAAACCCCAACGCCGCTGGCCGCTTATTGGCTGGCGCGGATCGCGCGGTGGCCGTTCGCGACGGCGTGGCTGGCGTCGGATCACTCCACCCCCGCCGCGGACCCGGGCGCGGCCTTCACCCAGGCGCTTCTGGACGCGCTCGGCACGTCGGCCCATAAGCGCAATCTGGCGGCCTGTCTGAGCCTGCTGGCCGAAAACCCAGCGCTCAAACCCGCGGGATTTCGCACACTGGGCGGGACTCCGCCGAGCCTGACGCTCTGGGCCGACAAGCTCGAGGCCGAGCTCCCGACGCCCAGACCCGAGCTGGTGCTTCAGGTGGGCCATGGCGACAAGGTCACGAGTCTGGCCGCCACGGCCGATGGCCGCGAGGTGGTGACCGCCAGCCTCGATTCCACCCTCCGCGTCTGGTCGCTCGCCGACCGCTGCCTGATGCGGGTCGTGGCCGGCCAGGCAGTCGGGGCGACCGCGATCGCACTCTCGCGAGACGAGCGCTGGCTGATCAGCGGCGGCGGCCGCGGGGCGGTCTTTGTCTATGACCGCCAGCGCGATTTCGCGCGCAGGCTGGTCTCGCCCCGGCAGCCGCATTTTCACCGGATCGTGCAAATCGCGCTCTTGCCCGACGGCGTGCATTTCGTCTCGCTCGACCGCGACGGCCGGGCGTTCTTGTGGGATCTGACCCAGTCGCCGCTCTCGCCGATCGAGTGGCCGGCGGGCCGGCGGATCCGGGCCGTGGCCAGCGGCGGCGGACCGGAGCTCGCCGGCGAGGCCAGCGGCGTCGTGCTCGCCGCCCGTGACGACGGCGCGGTCTTGATGACGGACGCCGCGGGGGGCCGGGCAGCGGTCGTGGATTTTTCCCGGCTCGATCCCCGTGCGCTCGCCGTCTCGCCCGACGGCCGCGCCCTGGCCGCCGCGTTCGCCGACGGCCGCGTCGTCGTTCGCGACCGGGCCCGCGGGCGCATGACCACTTTCGCGGGATCGGCGGCCCCCGCGCTGCCGCGCAGGTTGGTCTTCGCCCCGGGGGGTTGGCTCGCCCTCGCCACCGAGAAGTCCGCGCGGCTGATCGACCTCGCACCCGACGGACCAAACCCGGTGCACGAGCTCTTGAACGAGCCCTGCCAGGCGCTCGCGTTTTCACCGAATGGCGAGTACGCGGCGGCCTGCGCCGACACGACCGGCACGACGGGCCTCTGGCGGCTTGAACATGGCAAGCCGCCCGCGCCGATCGCGCTCGGGCCGGGTCTGAAGGGCACCATGGTGGGTTTCACGGGGGATTCGCGGCGGCTGATCGTCGGCGATTTCGAGGGAGGGCTCTGGCTGCGCCCGCTCGACGCGGCCGACGATCAGGATGCGTGGTCGATCCCGGCGAATCGCGGACGGATCACCCAGCTCAGCCCGAGCGCGAGCCGCCGGGTGGTGCTCACGCTGAATGAAGAGCGCAAGGCGCGGGTGTGGGATCTGGGCGATCGCTCGTGCCGCGAATTGCCCGGGGCGTGGAACGCGGGTCTCATGCTCGACGACGACCGGCTGGTGCTCGTACCCGATTCGAGCATGCGCGACCCGAGCCGGCCCGCGCTCGTGACCCGGTCGCCGTTCCGGGTCTCGAGCGAATTCTTCGCGGGCTCGGCCGCGGGCTTCACGATCCCGGCCGCGCTCGGCTTCGAGCGGATCGCGGTCTCGCCCGACGGCGCGCGGCTCGCCGCGGCGGCCGACGCCTCCAAGGCGCCGCTCGTCTGCGTCTGGGACGTGAAGACCGGCCGGCTCACCCACTGGATCCAGGGCGATGCGCTCCCCGACGCCGTACTCTCGCTGAGCTTCGACCCCCGCGGGCGCGCGCTGCTCACCGCCGGCGATGCGCCCGAGGCCCGGCTCTGGAGCCTCGCCGATCATGAGGGCGGGCTCGTCGCTCCCAGGCTCGTCTTCGCCGATCCGGGCGTGACGGAAAACACCACCCGCGCCGTCATCCGGCCCGACCAGCCCGATCAGATCGTCACCGGCCACAGCGACGGCCAGGTGCACGTCTGGAGCGGCGCGGGGGGTAAGACGAGGCTGCTCACGAAGGGGCTGGTGCTCGGTACGTTCGCGGGTCGGGTGCACGACATCACGTTCGTCTCGGGCGGGCGGTATCTGGCGGTCGCCGGCGACGGGCCGTCGGTCTGGATCGGGGCGCTCGAGCCCTCCGCGCGGCCGCTCGCGACGCTTGATAAGCTGCGCCCGCACCATCTCGAGCAAGTCAACGCCCTCGCGCAGTGGCCCGACCGGCCGGTGCTGGTGAGCGCGGGCGACGATGGAACCATCCGGTTCTGGGATCTGGAAAAGGGCCAGCTCAAGGGAGTCTTCGCCGCCGCCCGCAAGCCGGCGGTCCCGGCGGCGGCCGTGCGCGAGCTCGACTGGGTCTTCCATGCGCCCGAGGGTCCGTTTGACTCGACCCCGGGCGCGCTTTCGTTCGTGCGTTTTCGCCGCCAGGGGATGGCCGAGCGGCTGCTCGCGCTCGAGAAGACGCACCTGGTCCACGGCCTGGCCGGGGTGCTCGAGGACCAGCCGCCCGCACAGCTCGCGGCGGTCCTCGCCGAGCCCGAGCCGGTCGTCCTCACGCCGCCCCGCGAACGCTCGACCCGAACCGCTGACATGACCCTCGAGATCGCACTCGGCTCGGCCGATTTCAAGGACGTGCGGCTCTATCACAACGACGTCCTGGTCGAGGGGGGCTTCGAACAGGGAACGCCCGGATCGCTCAGCCGCGCGGTCAAGACGCGGCTCTTGCCGGGGATCAACCGGTTTTACGCGATGGCGGGGCGCGAGGGGTCGTTCGACGGTGGCTCGAAAGTCGTCGAGATCGAGTACCTGGGCCCGCCCGAGCCGAGCCGGCTGCACGTCGTGGCCCTGGGCGTCGGCGACTACAAAAGGCGCAGGCTGCACTACGCACGCCGCGACGCCGAGAAACTGGGCGACTTCCTGCACACGCGCGGGATCGACTCCGCCGGCAAGGGAGGCGTGCAGATCGTCTTGCCCGATTCCGAGGTCAGCGCGGCCGCCATTCAGCGTGCCTTTGACCAGATCGCCCGCGCCGTCGAGGACCGGCCGCAAGACACCGTCGTCGTCTTCGTGGCCGGCCACACCGGCGTCTTCAACCCCCAGCGCTTCTGCTTGCTCTTGCCCAGCTTCCCGTTCCCCGACGAACAGCCGCTCGTCGTGGCCGCGCGGGGCACGGTCCAGATCGCCGAAAACGATACGGTCGACCCCCGGCACGTCCTTCCCTACGCGACGATCGAATTGGCGCTGGCGCGGCTGAAGGCGCTCAATCGCCTGGTGATCGTCGACGCTTGCCAGGCCGGCGCGATCCGCGACGATCCGCGGGTGCGCGCGATTCAAAAATGGATGGACGTCTCGACCCGGCGCGGGCGTACGGCGTATCTGATGGCGGCCCGGCGTGGCGAGCCCGCGCTCGAGGTCGAGCCGCTGGCCCACGGTCTGTTCACATATACGCTTCTCATGGGCGCTGGCGCGATCGCGAGCCGGGACGAGCCCAAACAGGTGTCCGCGCTCAAGCTCCCGCCCAACGCCGATTTTGACAAGGACGGGGTGCTTTCGACGGCCGAGCTCGACGCCTACGTCAAGCAGGCGCTCCCGGAGATGGCGGCGCTTTTCCCCTCGATCGCCGTGGCCAGCCGCGACGCCGTCCCCGCGCGGGGAGGGACACAGGCGCTCGACCAGGCCCCGCGGGTCCAGAGCGCTGACGCCTCGTTCCCCCTCGTGCCGCTCGCCGACCCCCGGCCGTAGCGAGAGGCCTTGTACGTCGACGCGGACGATCGGGTATTCGTCGGAAGAATGAACCACAGAGACACAGAGAAGCGAAAAAGAGAAGAAAACAAAGAGAGAAGACAAAAAGAGAGAAAAGAAAAGGAGAGAAGAAAAAAAGAGAGAAGGGCGTGCCGGCGCGGCGGGCGTGCTGGTCCTCGGAAGGGACCACGGAGAGAGGAGAAGAAAGAAAAAGCACGGAAAACACTTGGAAGCCGCGGACAGGGCGATCAAGCATATTGTTTTAGGGGTAATTTCATCTAAGAGCATGTGCGAATAGTCACTTGATCAATTCTGAAATCACTCGCCGCGTCGCGCTTGTCGTTCCTTCCTTCTTGGTCCGCTCTCTTTTTTTCACTCGCTCCTGTCTTCTCAGTGTCTCTCTCTGGGTGGTTGATCGGTGTCGGTGGAAGCACGGCTTACTTGCCGGCTTGCAACGTTGTCAGGAGCGCATCGACGTCCTTCCAGAGTTTCTTGAATGCGGCTCGCTGGGCGTCGGGAAGTTTGGCCGACTCCTTTTCATCACGAATGCCGGCCAAGTCGGCGTCTTCCTGCCAGTGCCTCAGCGTTTGGGCGATGAACTCCTTGGCCTGAGGCGGGCCGGATGCGACGAGCTTGGTCCGGACGGCCAGCTCGGCGTTGAGCCAGGCGAGGGCTTGCGCGCGGAGCTTGGTCTTGGCGGCGTCATTGGGGGCGGGGTCGTCCTTGCCGTTGCCGGCGGCGGCCAGCGCGGCGGCGCAGGCGGCGTTGTAACGGTGCCCGGCCCGGCGGTCGTCGGCGAGCTTTGGGTCGGTCGCGAGCGCCTCGCCCCAGAGCCGGGCGGCCGTCGCGTGCCATGCCTTGTCGTAAGCCCTCTGCGCGAGGGCGAGCCGCTCGGCGTTGCCCTTCGGCTGTTGATCGCCCTTGACGATCGCGGAGAGCCGTGCGTCGAGGGCCTGCGTCTCGCGCAGCCTCGCCAGCTCGCGTTCGGCCTCGGCCACGCTCTCGGAATCCCCCAGCCCTCGGGCGGCTTGGATCATGTTCCTCAGATGATTGGTCAGAAACTGCCGGTATTGCGGGTGCCTCGGGTTCGCGGCCAAAGCCTGCTTCTGCTGGGTGATCGCCTCTCGGAGCCGGTCGCGGGCCGCGCCGAATCGCTTGGCGTCAAGGTCAATTATCGCGATGTTGTTCAGCGTTCCTCCCAGCTCGCTCGCGAAATCGGGAGACTCGGGGTGCTCCCGTGCCAGCTTCCGTTGGATTGCCAGGGTCGACTCGTACGCCCGCAAGGCCTCGGCTGGCTTGCCCGTTTCGCTCAGCAAGAGGCCGATGTTGTTATGGCTTCTCGCCAGGTCGCTCTGGAACTGGGTGACGGAGGGGTTGGCGGCGGCCAGCTTCCGCCGGATCGCCAGGGCCGTCTCGTACGCCTGTAAGGCCTCGTCCGGCTTGTCGGTATTGCTCAGCAAGACGCCGATGTTGTTGTGGCTCTCCGCCAGGTCGCTCTGGAACTGGGTGACGGAGGGGTTGGCGTCGGCCAGCTTCCGTTGGATCGCCAGGGCCGACTCGAGCGCCTGCAAGGCCTCGGCCGGCTTACCGGTTTCTCTCAGCAAGAGGCCGATGTTGTTGTGGCTTCTCGCCAGGTCGCTCTGGAACTGGGTGACGGAGGGGTTGGCGTCGGCCAGCTTTTGAAAGATCGTCCGCGCCGACTCGTACGCCCGCAAGGCCTCGGCCGGCTTGTCGGTTGCGCTCAGCAAGACGCCGATGTTGTTGTGGCTCTCCGCCAGGTTGCTCTGGAACTGGGTGACGGAGGGGTTGGCGTCGGCCAGCTTTCGGCGGATCGCCAGGGCCGACTCGAGCGCCTGCAAGGCCTCGTCCGGCTTGTCGGTTGCGCTCAGC
>DAIDHE010000037.1 GCA_027459775.1 Planctomycetales bacterium
TACTACATCTCGGGCGGCGACTTCACGGTCGGCAACGGCGCGACGTTGACGGGCAACGGCGTCACCATCTTCATGGACAACAGCTCGGGAGGCACGATCAATTTCGAGGGAGGGACGAAAACGACGCTGACGCCCCCCAGCAGTGGAACTTACTCGGGATTGAGTTACTTCCAGGATCGCAACAACGCGGCCGCCCCCAATTTCGTCAACGGCTCGACGATCAACCTCTCCGGGTCGTTTTACGCGGCGGCCGCCCCGATCACTTTCGCGGGCGGCTCGAAGACCAACGAATACGGCTCGCAGATGATCTGCAAGAGCGTAAACTTCTCCAACGGATGCGACGTCGACATTCCCTATACGACCGGCAGCGTCGCCTCCAAGACGCAGAGCTCGGTCGCCATCGTGAAATAACCGCGCCGTCGGCGGTAACGAGCGCCCAGCGGTTGATCCGGGGCGCTCGTTGTTTTACTCCCCCGCCGCGAGCACCAGGTTGCGAGCGGGCGTAGCCATGTGCCGCCAGCGCTCGGCCAGGGTCAAGCAGGCGGGGATCAGGATCACGTTGCCCAGCGTGCTGCCGGCGGTCGCCACCGCGACCAGCGCGCCGAAATTGACGAACGGCTCGAACTCGCCCGCCAACAGAGACAGAAACCCGACCGCGACCGCCAGGCTCGAAACCAGTACGCCCGGCCCGCTCACCCGGTAGCTCTCGAACAATCGCCTGCGGAACCCCTTCTGTTTTTCTCCCTTGAGATACTGAAGCAGGCAGTGAAACGTGTCGTCGACGGACAGCCCCAGGGCCACGCTGGCCACGAGCGCGGTCGCCATGTCGAGCTTGATCCCCAGCCAACCCATCAGCCCCAGCACGAGCGCCACCGCCAGCAGCGTGGGCGCCAGGGCTAGAAGCGCAAGCGCGAGCCGCCGGAACGCCAGCGTGAGCATGATCAAGATCCCGGCCGCCGACCAGAAGAAGGCGGTCCACTGCGTCGCCACGACCGCCTGCGTCGTGCGCGTCATCAGGTACGAGAGACCTGTGAGATACGTCTCGGGACCGAAGGCCCTTCGGCCGGAGTCGAGAGCGGTCTGAAAGATTCGCGTCTTGGCCGAGGCGGGCTGTTGTTCCTTCAAGCGCACCAGCAGCCGCGTCTCACCCGAGGCTGGGTTCCAGAAGCTCGAGAGCAACGCGCGCTCTTGCGAAAGCTCCACCAGGCTCAGCTTGTCGGCGAGCAGCCGCTTTCGCGCGGACGGCTCGAGGGCGGCCAACCGCCCCTCGGGGTCGAGAACCGTCGCCAGCGAGACAACCTGCGCGATCGCGCCCGCGTCGCCCAGGTCAAGCGCCTCGATCTCGTACTCGATTTGCCTGAGCTGATCGAGCACGCTGGGAGTGATCGTTTTGCCGACCGGCGCGACCAGCTCGACCAACCCGATTCCGCCCAGCCGCGACTCGGCCGCGTGATAGTCGCGCACCACGCGCGAGACCGGCTTGAAGAGATTGATGTAATTCGTCTCATACCGCAGGCGAACGATCCCGAGAACGGCCGGTAAGAGCAGGGCGAGCGCGGCGATCGATGCGCCTGGCCGGCGATAGACGCCCAGAATCAGCCGGTTCATCAGCCGGCCGGAACGCGGCTTCGACAGCGCGGCCCCCTGGGCCTCCAGCGAAAGCGGCGGCAACATGGCGAACGGCGCCAGCACGACCACCAACACCGCCGCCGCGAGGGTCGCGGTGGCCAGAATCACGCCGAATTGCCGCACGGGCATGACCTGGCTCGTGGCCAGGGCCCCATAGCCGATCGCGCCGGTGATCGCCGTCCAGGCGATCGGGGCGGCCACGGCGGAAAGCGTCCGACGCGCGGCCTCGCGACCGTCCTTCGCCCGCCGCCGGTGATCGCGAAAGTGGATCGCCAGATGGCTGGCCGCCGGCATGGTGAGCACGATGATCTGCGCGGCCACGGGCCCTCCCGAAAGCGCGAGCTTGATGTGGAATCGAGCGAGGAGGGCCTCGGTCGCGAGCCAGACGGTCCAGCCCGAGAGCGCCGGCACGATCGCCCACCAGGGGCTGCGAACGGCGGTGAAGGTCACGACGGCGATCAAGAGCATCCCCACGAGCGCGAGCCGCCGGCCGTCGACCTCGATCGCGCGAAAGCCGTCGGCCAGAAGCACCGGCGGCCCGACCACCGCCGGGCGGCCAAGCCCATGCCGCGCGGCGAATTCATCGGCCCCAAGCCGCAGCCCCGCGACCGTCTGGATCACATCGTGCCGCGTCGTCTTCTTGAGCCGCGCGACAATCGCGGCTGTCCGACCGCCGCGATCGATGAACGTCCCTTTGTAAAGCGGGTTGCCGACCAGCCGGTCGCGAAGCCGGGCGAGCGCGGCCGGATCGTCGGCCGAAGCGCGGATCGCCCCCGCGGCCGTCATCCCGCTCGCCTGAACGTCGACCGTGCGAACGGCCCTCTTGGCGGCCTCGAGCGCGAGCCGCCGCGGCAGCGCGGGCAAGCGGTCGAGCGCAATCAAGGCGTCGTCGACGGCCCACGCGAGCGGCATCCCCCCCAGCCACTCGATCCGGGTCACCCCGGCAACCTTGGCCGGGCCGATCGCCTCGACCAGCTCGGCCTGCCGCTCCATGCCCGCTGGAGACAAGAGGTCGGGGTCGTCGTAGACCACGAAGACGAAATTATCATCGCCAAACGTGGCCGCCGCCCGCTGGTAGACTTTCATGTAGGGGTCGTCGTCGGCGAAGAACGAGTTGATCGATTGCTCGTAGCCCACTCGCTCGCCGAAAAACACCAGGTATCCCGCGAGCAACACGATCCCGGAAAACGTCGCATAGCGCGCCTTGATCAAACCCTTGATCATCAGTTCCGTCATTCAAGACTCGCCAAGGAAACTCCGCGTGGTCCAGGCGTCGCGGCTCGCCTCGGAATCCAGAATGGGTCAGTCTACCATGCGCCTCGGCCAGCCTTCGAGACCAAGACTCACCCACAATTGCGCCTTCATCCTTCATTGTCGCGGATCGAGAGTGTGGAGATCGGGCGGAGTCTTTGAGAGGATCAAGTCATGCCGCGGATCTGGTCGACGACGCTGTAGATCGCGACGGCGGTGATCGAGAGGAAGGCGAGCCAGGTGCAGACGTCGCTCAGGAGCGAGGGCCCGACGCGACGGTCGGTGTCGCGGATTCTCAGATAAATCGCCGCCCCGGCGATGAAGGGGAGCATGAGCGCCTGGGCGACGCCGCCGGACTTGATCAAGGCCTGGGGTTCGCGAAAGACAAAGTAAAGTCCGATCGAAAGCAAGGGGTAGACCACGCAGAAGAGCTTGACCAGGCGGTCGCGCTCGCGGGGGGTGAGCTCGCCCTTGCCGCGCAACCGGCCCAGGAAATCGGCGGTCAGGCGGCTGTTGGCCGCGGTCGCGACGTAGAGGGTTTTGAAGAGGACGGCCCAGGCGCCCAGGAGGAAGCCAACGCGTGAGAACGACCGCGTCCAGGCAAGCGGCGTGCCCTCGAGCGGCTCGAGATACATTCGCGAGAGCGTGGGGATCATCTCCGGGCCCTTGGGGTCGAGCCCCTGGGGATGGAGCACGGCCGCCCCCAGAAAATAAAAGGCGACCGTGGCCACCGTGAAAACGGCCATGCTGAACCAAGCGTCGAGCTGCATCACGCGAATCCAGCCCGCCGCCCGGCTTCCCCAGGCCGGCTCGTCGCTCCGCCGGCCCACGAACCGCGAGTATCCTTTCTCGATGCACCAGTACGGATAAGCGACCAGCTCCGACGCTCCCACCCCCGTGATCCCGAACGCCGAAAACGCCAGCGCCGTCGCCGCCCCTGGCACATGGAGCTGAAAGCCCTGTCCCACATCCCCCGCGGTGATCCGGAACCGCGTCCACTGGAGCGCGACCACGCTCGCCACCGTGAACAGCGTGACGGCCGCGACCAGCACGGTCGTCACGTGTTCGAGCCGGCGATACCCTCCCGAAATCAGGAGTGCGATCGCCGCCGCGGTCGTCACTCCGGCCCAGAAGAATTCTTGATGCGTCCCGAGGTAGTCGCCCCAGGCCGGCGCGACTCGGCCGACGAGAGCCGCGATCGCGTTGCTCGCGTTCGGGAATGCCATGTGGGCCGCCTGGCCGACGGTTCCCTCCATGGCCGCGATCTGTGCCTGGGTGGTCAGCATCATGATCAGCCACAGCCAACAAAGCCACGAAACGCCGGCACGAGGACCGGGCAGCGAGTCAAACGCCTCGAGCGTGGTCTTGCCGTGGACGATCGCGTACCGCCCGAGCTCGATCTGCGCGAAGACCTTGATCACGCACGACAAGAGAATCAGCCACAGCAAGCTGAAGCCGGCCTTGGCGCCCAGGCTGGTCGTGTTGATCAATTCCCCGGTGCCGACGATCGAGGCGGCCAGGATGATTCCGGGGCCGATTTTCCTGAGGGCGGGGAGCAGCGACCTGGGGGGATCCTGGACGGCCGCCGCGGAATAGGCATAGGGATCGTCGCTGGGCTCGTTCACCATTGGATTCTTCGATTTTCGCTTGGGGACCAGTCAGCCCGCGGGACGTTCGAGCCCGTGATCGTCGGCGACCACGCATGTCATGTCAAGCAACTTGCCACCTCCAACCGATCACGACCCGATCGAAAATCAAGAATCAAAGGCTCTGTTGCATCTGGGCAACGTCGGCCCGGGCGTTCGACCCTCCCTTGGGACGGTGGCCTACGGTTGATTGGATTCATGCTCCTGTCGCACTTGTCCGACCGTCGTCGGCCGCGGTTTGCCTCTTGTTCGATAGCGGCCGAGCGAAGTCTTGATGGCCCTCTTACTCACCCGCGGACCCCGATCCATGATCGCCGATCGCGCGAAACCCGGAACCTCATCGAGCTGTGATTACCTCCTCCGACCGGAGTGGAGGGTGCTCGACCCCGTGGACCTTGACGACGGATCGATCGACGACGTCGACGCGGCGACCTGGACCAAACCGAGCGACGATTCCAATCGCCGCGTGGGGAGCACGGCTTCGGGGTCCAGCCGCCGCGAGAGACCCTCGAACACCCCGCTCTACAGTGGGCGCGAACTGGGGTCGTACCGGCTGCTGGAACGACTGGGCCGGGGCGCGCAGGGCGAAGTGTGGAAGGCGGTGCGGATCGATTGCCGTCCCGAGCCGGTCGCGATCAAGGTCTTACGGCCCAGCCTGGCCTCGAATCCCGCGCGCCGGGCTCAGTTCCTCCATGAGGCCGAGCGCGGGCGGAGGCTCACGGGTGAATCGCTCTTGCCCGTGACCGAGTCGGCCGAGGTCGAGGGCCACTGTTACATGGTGATGCCGTTCGTCGCCGGCGTCACCCTCCGCGACGTCATCCACTGGCGGGGCGAGCATCGATCTGGCGAGGACGCGATCCTGGTGCACGAAATGGTCACGATGAACGACCACGACTATGTCGCCCACGCGCTGCGCTGCCTGATCCACTCAGCGCTCGCCTTGGCGCGGGTCCATGATCTGGCCATCGTCCACCGCGACGTGAAGCCCGCCAACATCTTGCTCGACGTGCGATTGGGCGCGGGGGTCTACCTCTGCGACTTCGGGCTCGGCCGCGATCTGGAGGTGGCGACCCTGGAACAGATGCGCGACGGCGCGGGCACGCCGATCTACATGGCGCCCGAGCGATTGCTCAGGAAAACCGCCGACGAGGTCCGATGCGACATCTTTTCGCTCGGCGTGACCGCCTATGAGGCGCTGGTGCTCGAACGACCGTATCGCATTCCTCGAGGCATCGATCAAAGCGCCCTTTCCGCCTATCTCGTCCGGACCCGGCCGGTTCGGCCCTCGATCGTGCGCCGCGATTTCCCGGCCGAGCTCGAGGCGATCATCATGAAGGCGATGGCGCGCGATCCGGCCGCGCGGTATGGCACCGCCCACGCGGTCGCGGCCGACCTCGAGCGGTTCGCCGACGATTGGCGGCGCCAGGAGCGACCGCCGAGAGTCTCGACCATGGTTCGCCGGACCCGACTGGACCAGCCCGCGAAGACCCGACCCTGCCTGGACCCGGCGAACGAACTTCCCGTCACCCGACCGGTCGCCCTCCCGCGGCCCCATGGACCGGCCCCCCATCCCCCCGTTCGATGGGTCAAAGAGCCGGTTGACGATTGAAATCGCGCGTCAACCGTGTATAACAGGTTGACAACGATGCGATTCTTTCGTGGCGGCGACGCGTGCGAGCCCGGCCTCGTTCGGGATTGGGCTCGCGAAGGGGCGTCGTCTTGTTCGAGGAACGATCCCATGGACTCGGCTCCAAGTTTGGGCGCTCCCTTGCGTTCGATTGCGGCCAGCGAGTGGCGGCCCGGCTCGTCCGCGTCGTGGGAACGGCGCGTGCTCAGGCTGAGCACCTGGATGATGGTTCTCGGCACCATCCGAATCCTCTGCCTGTCGGCGGACTTCTTCCTGACGATTCAAGAATCCCTTCGTTCGAATGCGCTTGCGACGCGGGTGCTGTCCAGCGTGATGCGTGACAACGATGTGTTTTTCGTGGTGGCCGGGGTGTGGCCGCTCGCGCTTGGGATCGCGCTCTGGCGTACCGGCTGGGGCAGCCTGCTCAAGGCCGCCGCCATCACATTCCTGATGCTGGGAACCGTCGCCGCGATGGAGGCGGGCCTCGGCTGGATCCACGACCGCGCCCTGACGATCACGGTGGGCTCGTTTCATCTGAGCCGGGCAGCTGTCGTGCAAGCCATGGGGGCCGACCGGCTGTTGGGTTTGCTGGGATCCGCCCAGATTCTCGCCGAGCTCGCGACGGGCGCTTACGCACTCCGGCTGGCGCTCGTTCCGCGAGCCGCATCGGCCTTCAACCACATCGACAATCCGGGTCGCACAGCTCGGTTGGGGCGGCTGGCGCTTTACGCATCACTGGGATTCGCGGTGCTCTTGTTCCGGGTTCCGGTCTGGTCGGCCTATGTCGACGCGATCACCAGGTCCGCCTGGTTTCGCGATTACGTCCTCAACAGCGACCTCCGCGCCCGCAATGGAGTGATCCGAAGCGGCCGCGGCAACCCACAGACCCAACAGCTTCGTGATCTGGATACGCTCTTGAGGGCGGGAGAGCAAGCCTGGAATGATCACCAATACTTCGCCGCGCGCGACAACTATTCACGAGTCGTCAAGCTGGCCGAGACGATCCAGGAAGGATCATCCCGCTCATCGAGCAGCTACACCCTCGCGCGCAGCCTGAACAACCTTTCCTGGCTCCTCTCGACCTGCCCGGATGAATCGATTCGCGACGCGAAGAGCGCGGTCGAGTCCGCCAGAAGAGCGGTCGAGCTCTCGCCCAGGCAGGGCACTTTCTGGAACTCGCTGGGCGTCGCCTACTATCGGGCCGGCGATTGGGAAGAAGCCAAGGACGCACTCTATCGCTCGATGGAGCTGCGAAACGAAGGAGATAGCTTCGATTGGTTCTTCCTCTGCTTGGTCCACCTGAAACTGGGCGACAAGGCTCGCGCGCACGACTGGTACGATCGAGCCGTCGACTGGTTTCACCAGCATCGTCCCGACGACGAAGAGCTCTACCGTTTCCACGTCGAGGCCAGCAAAACGCTGGGTCTTCCGGAACCTCCGGCCCCACCGCCGCGGCCCAAGACCGACAACGAGTTCACCGACGCCGGCATTCCGTTCCCGTTCCCGCGGCATCTCCGCAACCGCACGTTCGGATTGCCTTCACCAGCAAGCCGAGGCACGCTGAACCGAGCCCCCAACGCGCCAGCACCCCCGGCCGCGCACGAGCACGATGGCCCTCACGCGGACCTGCCGCGATCCGCCGCCACTCCCCCAAGCCAATCACCCTGATCGCGCACGGCCGGCATACTCGCGATTGACGGATTCGCGAGAAACGGCCATACTCCCGCGCGGCAACGAAACCTGCTGATTCCTCGGCCCTCAAACACGCCCTCCTCATCGCGAGATCCGGCGGCATGAAGCCTCCACTTTCACCTTGGCAGGACGCACGCGCCATGAGAACGGCCGCTCTCTTGTTTTTTTTCACCATCTTATTTCTCCATGCGCCCGTCTGGGCTGTCGGCGAGGATGGGACCGTCGCCGCGCAGATCGCCCAGGCGCGACGACTGGCTGATGCATCCGACCACGAGGCCGCGATCGGCATCCTCGAGGACGCCCTGATCGAGGCCAAGCCGTCCGATCGCTCCACGATCGTAGGCATGCTCAAGCGTTCGTACATGGTCATGGCCAGCCGAGCGCAGGCCGGCGGCCAATCGCGCGAGGCGGCCCGATACCGGGACAATCTCGAGATTCTCGAGAAAGCCTCGCGCAAGTCAGCCGGTCAATCGCTGGCGAGCCCGGTAAAGGCCGCCGCGACCGCCAACCAGGCGCTCCCGTCGCGGTCCGTCCTCAAAGGGCCAGAGCCGACCGAAGCCACTCCAAAGCCAGCGGCGTCAAGAGCCGCCGGGCCGCCCGCGACGAGCTTGCCCCACGCCGAGCCGCCGCCGCTCGTGCCGGCCCCGGCGGCGCTGCCCGAGCCGCCCAGGCTAGGCCCACCCCCAGCGGCCGCCAGCCCCGACCCGAAAACGTCCGAGCCGCTCGCACTCCCCGCCATCCCCCCGACGGACGCCAAGCCGTCGGCCGCGCTGGCGCCCGACCGCAAATCCGCGGGCAGGTTGGAGCTCGACTCCGATCTGGTCGAGGCTGACCGGCTCTTCAGGTCCAAGCAATTCATCCCGGCCGGTGAGCGCTACCGGGCGCTCGCGCAGCACGACCGGCTGCCCAACAGCCGCATCGAGCATTGGGCCTATTGCCGCTGGGTCGCGGTCGTCGCCGCCATCAACGCACATCCTCGAAACCCCCGCGAATGGGACGCCATCGAGACCGAGGTCGCGAGCATCCAGCGGCTCGCGCCTGGCAAGTGGTACGGCGAATACCTCCGCGGCAAGGTCGCTGAGATCCGCGGCGGCAAGAGCCGGGCGCGGGACCAGGTCGTGATCCGAGGGGCCGAGCCCGACGAAGCCCGTCCGAGCCGGCTGAAACGGCTGTTCGGCCGGCCCGATCCGACGGCGAAACCCGCGCTCGATGATTCGGCCCCCGTCGCGACCCCTCCTCGAGACGCGATCGCCATGATCGATCAGCCCCTGGCGTTGCCCGAGGACGCAGGAGCGCCCGCCGCGGGAGCGCCCGCCGTACGAGCCCCGGATCGAGCGCCCGCCAACATCAACGCCGACCCGAGCGCATGGCAAATCCACGAGACGGCCAACTTCCGCATCCACCACCACGACGCCAATCTGGCAGCCCGCGCCGGCGCGGCCGCCGAGACCGCCCGTGACAGGCAGGCCGCGATCTGGTGCGCGAATTCCGGATCCAAACCTTGGACGCCCCTCTGCGATCTCTATCTCTATCCCGACGGCAAACAATTCGCCCTCGCCACCGGCCAGCCCCCAAACTCGCCGGGCTTCTCGACCATCTCCAGCAATGGTCAGCGCGTGGTCGGGCGAAAGGTCAATCTCAGGGCCGACCACCCCCAGCTCTTGACCGCGGTCCTGCCTCACGAGGTCACGCACGTGGTCCTGGCCGACCTCTTCACCACCACGCAAATCCCGCGCTGGGCCGACGAAGGCATCGCCGTGCTGGCCGAACCAGCCGCCGAACGCGACCTCCGAGCCGCCGAGCTGGAAAAACCCCTCGCGTCAGGCCGCGTCTTCAATCTGGCCAGACTCATGACGATGGACTATCCAGCCCCCCAAGACTGGAGCGTCTACTATGCTCAGAGCGTCTCCCTGACCCGGTTTCTGGTCGGTCAGGCGCCGCCCGCACAGTTCATCGAGTTCGTCCGGCGCGCCCATGACGACGGCATCGAGCCCGCCCTCCGCGAGATTTATCAGATCGACGGACTGGCCGCCCTGGAGGAGCGCTGGCTCGCGCATGCCCGAAGCCAGAAAGCTGGGCGAACCGCCAGCGCGGCGATCGACCAGCCCAGCGTGCTGCGCCGTTGAGGCTAGCCTGGCGCGGAGACCAGCGCTTCGATCGCCCCCGCGAATGAATCGGAATCGCCCACGGCGGATTCCACCATCGAAACCCTGCCGCCCACGCCGTGCATGAACAGCCAGGCTTCGTTCTTCGATCCGTTCGCCCACGCCACGGTGGATCGAGCCAGCAGTTGCTCGAGTAGAAGCACTCGGCTCGGGCTGGCCGCGGCTGGGGCCACGATCAGCCCGCGGCACGCCCCGTCTCGGCCGCGGAAAACCAGGTCGCAGGTTCCAGACAAGGCGACCACGTCGCCCCCTGAAACCGGAAACGAGGCGGCCATTTCAAGACCCGCCTGGATCGAGCCCGCGGATCCGTCTTTAAGCGCGGCCAGCATCGTCGATTCGAGCCACGGCTGCATGCGGCGGATCGCGACTTCGACATGTCGAGGGCTCGCCGAGGGGACGATCAAGCCGGCCGCGCGATGGGCGATCGATTCCAGCGATTCGCCGCGCGACCAGCCGTCCGAGGCGACGATGGCGCGGATCAGACGGTCGATGCGGCCTTCGGCCCGAGCGAGATCGCCCGCGTCGTCCAGATCCACGTACCGCGGCCGCCGCGAGCGCGCCGGCCGAGCGCGGCCTGGCGAATCGCCAGCCAGAAGGATCGCTCGCTCGATTTCCTCGAGCGAAGTGGAACTCACCGTTTCGACCGAGACCAAGCGATCGGAGGGAGGCGCGGCCTCATGAACCGCCGCGACGACTTCCGCCCCACCATCCGCGCCCCACGCGCAGCCGGTCAGGATGTCGAACCGGCTGTTCAAGTGCGCCCAGACCGGCGATGTGGACGCACGCGTGAGATTCATGGATGCCGATAACACAAGCGCATCGCGAGCACGGGTCGTCGCCACGTAAAAGAGCCGGAGCAGCTCGGCCTTGTCC
Organism: Planctomycetales bacterium; assembly: GCA_027459775.1. Taxonomy (GTDB): domain Bacteria; phylum Planctomycetota; class Planctomycetia; order Isosphaerales; family Isosphaeraceae; genus JAKBAP01. The sequence goes on from DAIDHE010000037.1 coordinate 10,884, forward strand.
TCGGCCTCCTCGAGTTCGCGATGGAGCTTGTGCCCCAGGCCGGGCCAATCTCCGGGTTCTCCAGCGAGCCTGACGACCACGCCCAGCTCTCGATCAAAGACGACGGCATCGCGGAATGGGTTCGCATCACGAGCGAGGTCGGGCAGGATCACGATCGGGAATTCGAGCCCCTTGGCCTGATGGATCGACATCAGGCGCACGCTGGAGTCGTCTTCCAGGGTGGAGGCGGCTTGTTCCTCGCGCGCACCCGTGTCGAGCATCGAACGCAATCGCGCCGCCAGCGCCCCCAGCGTGAAGCCCCCCTGGCGGTCAAACGACCGCGCCATCCTGACGAGCTTGTGGGCGTTGGCGATCTTTCGATCGCCCAGGAATTCGCAGGCGAGCGCGCCCTCGTATCCCGATTCGCTCAGGATGGTCTCGAGCAGCCGCGCCATCGGGAGCCGATCCTTGAGCGAGCGCCAGCGCTCGAGCAGCCCCCACGCCCGCTCGGCGCGGCGTAGGTCTTCGGGCGGTAGCAAGGGGGTCTCGGCGAAGCGGGCGAACCCATCCAGCAGGCCCCGGTTTCCATGGGTCGCCAGTCGGTACAAGGCGTCGTCGGAGAGCCCAAAGAATGGGCCGCGGAGCGAGCCCGCGAGCACCAGTTCATCAAAAGGATCTTCCAGGAGCGCGATCAGATTGACCACGTCGCGGATTTCTTGCTGGGCGTAGAAGGCCGAGCCGCCGACGGTGTAATAGTCGAGCCCCTCGCTCGCGAGCGCGACCTCGTAGTGCTTGACGTCGGTCATCGCCCGGAACAAAAGCGCGACGTCCCCGGGCCGCGCTGGCCGGGGCAGTCGAGTCTCTCTGTCGACGACCATCCAGCCCGCGTCCAGGCGCTCGCGCAGCCGCCGCGCCAGCACCGCGGCCTCGGCCTCGCGACGCTCGGACGCACTCGCGCCGGTCTCCTCGTCATCGGTCCGCGCCCACACGAACTCCACGACCGGATCGCAAGAGTCGATCGTCCGGATCGGGCGCAGGTTGTAGGCGTCGAGATCGCCGGCCGTGGCCGGATCGAGCTCGGAAAAAATGCCGCGGAACAGCTCGTTCACGAACGCCGCGACCCCGGGCGCGCTGCGATAGGTCTCGGTCAGGGCGAGTCGACCCTGCTCGGGGAACAGACCCCGCCAGTCCCGGAAAACGGCCGGCAACGCCCCCCGAAACCGATAGATCGATTGCTTCACGTCGCCAACCACGAAGACCCGGCCCAACAGGAACCGCTCGCCTCCCAGGTATTTGAGAATCTCGCTCTGCGCGTGGTCCGTGTCCTGAAACTCATCGACCAGAATGACGTCGAGCAACCGCCCAGAACCCGCCATGCCGTCGCGCAAAAGGCCCAGCGCCCGGGTGATCAAATCGGCGAAATCGAGCCCCCGCCGCCGCTCCTTGAATCGATCGTACGCCCCCCGCGCGCGGATCGCCAACCGCGTGAACATCAAGCTCTCGCCCGCCGCCTCGAGATCCCGCTCGGCTTGATCGTCCACCCACAAAGCCAGTCGCTTATCGATGAATTCACGCATCTTCTCGAATACGAGCTTGATGCTTTCGTATTCCCCGGCCGAGGGCCAGAGCGCCTTTCCAAGCCCCTGGACCTTGAGCCGCTCGCGCAGGCTTTTGATCCGGTCGATCGCCGCCGGATCCTCGCCCCTCGCCTCATCGAGCGCGGCCAGCACGCTCTCCTTGAGGCCGTTGATCCTGGCATTGGATGATCGTAGCGACTCCATCGCCTCACGGACCGCGGCCAGCTCGATCTGAAGCTCCTCGAACACGCGCGGCAGCAACACCCGTTCGCGCACGCCGCGCCAATGATCGAGAACCTGGTCGGGAGCGAGCCCGCCCCAGGCCTCGAGCTCGGCCGCGGAATTGCTCGCGATCAGCTCCACGAGCGCATCGCGAACCATGCCCAATCCATGGCCAAGGGCGAGCTGGATCAGATCGTCGTTCTTCTCGTCGAGCAGCTCGCGGAGCGTGTGCTCGGCCGCTTCCTCGCGGATCGAGGCCGCGACGACTTCGTCGAGCACGGCGAACTCGGGATCGACGCCCAGCTCGAGAGCGAACCGGCGCACCAGTCGGGCGCAGTACTGATGAAACGTGCCGATGGGCGCGGCGTCCAGGCCGCGAAGCAAGACCGCGGCGTGGTCGGAACGCTCGTCGGCCTCGAACCGGCCCAGGAGCCGGGCGCGGATCCGCCCCTTCAGCTCGCGGGCGGCCTTTTCGGTGAACGTAAGCGCGACCACCCGCTCCAGCGGCCGGCCCGGTCCATGGTCGAGCTCGGCCAGATAGCGCTCGGTGAGCACCGTCGTCTTGCCACAACCCGCCGAGGCGCTCAAGGCCACGCTCACGCCCCGAACCATCACCGCCGCGCGCTGCTCGTCGCGCAGCACGGGCCCCCGCGCACCCTGTGACGAATCGCTCATGACGATTCCTCCGGCGTGGGCGCTTGCACCCTCGCCCCGGTCCTGGCCCCGCCCCCTCTCCTGGACGTCGCGTTCGAAACCTGGACAGGCAGTCTGGGGGGCTCGACCAGCCCTGACGGCTTCCTCGACCCCCGGACCTCGCCGATCCGGCAGACCCCGCGATAATCACACCAGCTTTCGCAGTTCTCAACGGTCGGTTCAGGGCCAAAGAACCCCGATTCGATCGACTTCGTCAGACGAACGATGTAGTCGCCCAGCAGCTCCTTCACACGCCCCCAGTTCTCCGGCTTGACGCGCTGATACCCCTTGCCGCGCAGGGCCCAGTAACCCATGTCGATCGGCTCGGTCGCGGGGCCGGCCAACTCCGCTTGCTGGGCGGCCCACGCATAGAGCAGAATCTGGATCCGTTGCCCCGTTTCGATCTGACCTCGCGTCGGCGCCTTGCCATTCTTGTAGTCAATCACCCGGAACCGCGAGCCGTCCGATTGCTCGACCAGGTCGATTCGATCGATTGTGCCCTGCAGTCGGATCGACCGGGAACCAGACCCGATCTCGAGAGAGAGCGGCCCATCGGCTTCCCGGCCGAACGGAACCTCGGACCCCAAGAAACGCCGCGCGCCCGCCGTCTGGGCATACGCCTCGGCCTGGTCCAGGTAACGATCAAGGAGCAGGTAGAGCCGCCTGATCTCGATTTCCTCGGCCCCGGGGCTTGTGAACCGCGCCTTTTCCCTGCGCATGGTCAGATCAACCAGGAACCTGCGGGCCGAGTCGTCGCGCGCGCGACCGTCGTGGGAAGATTGTTCATATTCTTCAAGCAGTTTATGAATCATTCGACCCTGAAGGGCGTCGTCGTCCTCGAATTCGTCGCGTTCCAGCGGAGTCTCAAGCTTGAGGACGTAGCGGCAAAAGAACCGGAACGCACACGCGATGTAGGTCTCGAGATGGCTGGGGCTGTAGGGATAATCGGGGCCGAAACGGGCGGCGAGGTCGAGCACGGCGTGACCGTCGCGGAGCTGGCCCTCGAACTCGCTGAACGGAGCGCCCCGGCGTCGTCTTCTGAGCAAGTGAATGCCAACCGCCGAGCCCAGGAGCGCAGGTCTGTGCTCGGGAACCGAGGCCAGGCGCGCGAGGGCTTCAAGCCGGCCCTGACGCCGCGCCTGCGCGACGGCCCAGAGCCGCAG